>NZ_JBFWIR010000021.1:0-43374 GCF_050255895.1 Parachlamydia sp. | reverse complement strand
GCTTACGAAAAAGGGCAGAAATTGATAGTTCCGCAAGAGAAGGAGCAATGTTTAACGAAAAGGAAAAGCCATGGCAAAGGGCTAGGAATGATGCTATCTGTCAGATTATAGGATTAGGAAATGGTGAGGTGGCCATAAAGCTATGGAAGAAATTAGTCGGATATCACAAAAGATCGCTAGTGGAAACAGCATTTTCACGACTAAAAGGAATATTTGGGGGCGAAGCTATTTAGTAAAAGCATTGGAAATCAAGAATTTGAGTTGAAACTAAAGGCATGCATACTGAATGAAATGACAAAACAAGGGATGCCAAAAGGGATCATGACTTAAGAGAAGTAAAGATAATTTTGGGGTAAGACGAGCGAAAGCGAGACTTATCCTACAAGGCCCTAAAAGAGTGATTTTGCATGTGCAAGATTTAGAAATTCAGTAATTTATCGTTTAATCAAATTAGTGAACTAAAATTGTGTTGTATGAAATAAATTGAATTTAAATATTTGAAATTATAACCTTAAGTTTTTTTAAAATTAAATAGGTTCTTTTCATGTCAAATCACATTAGTTTATTAAGTAGTCCTCCGCCAATTGAAATGGATGATTGGGCAAAAAACAAAATTATTAAAACGGCTTATTTAAAAACAAATACAAACGAGTATGGCTTGCCAACGGAAGAAGCAAGTTTATTGGTTTACAATTTTGCACATGTTATTTTTAAAAATTTTTATTCGCAATTATATCAAAAACATCCACTCCCTCTAGACAAAGAAATTGTTGTGATGACCCAAGTTTTAACGGATGGGGTTGGAGATTACTATCATGCTCTTTCCACCTCTGAGGCAATAAAAAAAAGTTTTCCTAATCAGCAGGTGTTAATGATCCCCGTATTTTGTTCGGACAAGCAATTAGAAGGAATCTCTTTACCTACAAAATTTGATTGTTGTGTGGTAAAGTCAGGTGAATCCTGTCAAAAAGACGTGATAGAGAGAATAAAAAAATCTTTGTTCATTTTGGAAATTCCTTGGGAAGTTGATATCTTTCATTCTAGAGAGATTTCTAATGCAAAAGATGAAATGAAGTCAGAAAAAAGGTATGTTTTTGTAAACGAATATGGAAGTCGCCGAATTGGAATGGGATTAGACTATTACTACGATGGAATTTTTATTAAGGATATGCCTTCCAATAGCTCTTTGATAAATTTAAAGGATGATATTCTAAAAAGTTGTCTTTTTGAGAGAACAGCTCTTTCTGAAGGTGATGTTGAAAAATATTTTTATGAAAATGAATTGTTTTTTTCATATATCCATACAAATAAAAAAATCATGCGTTTATTTCTTTATTCGGCAACTTTCTCTCAATTTAATCAAAGTAAAAATATTGATATTTGTTCTTATCTCGATCCTTTGGATTCAGAAATTGACTATCAATTTTTGAAAGAGCAAGGCATTGCGGGGGTTGAATTTATTTCCAAAGAAGGAAATAAATTGGTCTCTGTCAAAAAAAAGCTTGCAGAACAAGGAAAATTTTTACGCCTGATTAATCTCTTTCCCGTGCCACAAAAAGATGTACATGCACTAATGGTTAATAGTCACATGATGATAGGGTGTACGGGCGATCAATCTTTCACAGAAGCCGTGTCTTTTAATAAGCTTCCGTTTTACGAGATGAGAACATTTAAGCAAATGTTCTTCATGCATTATCGTCGTATTACGCAATATGAATTAGATCCGGAAGAAAAAGAATTTAAAAAATACTTAGATCAAATTTTTAAAACTGTAAATATTAATAATTATTCTGAAGAAAAAATTAAAAAACGAGCAATTAAAATTGGAAGATTGGTTAATACGCGAGCTCTTTTTGAAGAAGCACAAAAAATGAATCTGATTATTCAAAAAAGATTTTCTTTTCATGATAATTTAAAAGGAATCATTGCACAACAAATATTTAGAGATAAATTTCCTGAATTTTCCAGGTTTGAAAATAAAATCATCAGCCTCATTGCACGACATAAAATTGTTAATTTCCAAGAAATCTGGGATCTTTTGAATCAAAAAGCACAAGAATTGCTTCATTTAGAATAAGATTTTCTTATTTTTTATTAGAGCGTGTCATCAATTAAGTGATTGATTAAATCATGTAGATATCGAATAAACTAAACGATTCCAAGGAGTTGTTTATGAAGCGATATGCATTGAGAGATGATCAATGGCAACAGATCAAAGATCTGTTGCCTGGGCGTGAGGGTTATATTGGGTATACTGCTAAAGATAATCGATTGTTTGTTGAAGCTGGGCTCTACCGTATCGAGCAGGTATACCCTAGAGAGACTTGTCAGAGAGATTTGGGGGATTGGAAAAATATCCACCGAAGATGGAGCAGGTGGGGCTAAGAGCGGTGTTTGGGAAAAATATTCAAATATTTAGCCGCTGATGCTGATAATGAATACGGGATGATCGATTCTACAATTGTACGAGCGTATCAACGCCAGTGCAATAAAAAAAGCAACGCGAAGACCAAGCCACAGGAAAGAGCAAAGGAGGGTTAAGCACCAAAATTCATGCTACAACAGATGCTTTAGGTAATCCGACCAGTTTGCTTTAACTCCAGGACAATCTCATGATCTAGATGGGGCTGATCTACTACTACTACCTAAAATCCAGGCTGAAATTGTTATTGCTGATAAAGCATTTGACGTCGAAGACAGAGTAATTCTTCCATTGAGGAAAGCTTGTAAAGGCATCGTAATTCCATCAAAGAATAATGCTAAAGAATCGAGAGATTATGATAAACATCTCTATAAGTCTAGGCATCTTATTGAGAATTTTTTTGCCAAGTTAAAACAATATCGAGGGATCGTTACTCGTTATGATAAAACTGTTCGAAACTTTTTATTTGCCATTTATTTAGCAGCTTCTGTGATATGGCTTAATTGACGACACACCCCAGTCAGGAAATTGAACGAATTCCTGACCAATCATTTCTTCTCATATCTTTTTAGGGGATCTTACTTCCATTCCATACCCCAAATCGAAAGCCATTTCTTAAAATTAGACTTGAATATTCATAAGTTAATGACTTTATTTATCTAAGGATTCTAAATCCCTAAAAAAGAGAAATATTATTTAAAAAATAATTTACATGAGCTACACACAATAGTAAGTTTATATAATTAAGAAAATCGCCTGTCGTGCGCTTTCTTTTCTTCCTAATAACTTATTTGGAGTTAGATATGGCCATTCAAACAGTTAATCCTTTCAATAACGAGGTTATAAAAACATTTAAAGAAATGACACCTCAAGAAATAGAAAAAGCTGTCACAAAAGCGCATGAAGCTTTTAAAAGCTGGAAAAAAACGCCTTTCTCAACGCGTTCGAAAGTTCTGCATGAAGCAGCCGCAAAAATGCGTAGCCAAAAAGAAGAGCTTGCCCAAATCATTACGCTTGAAATGGGAAAATTGATCAGTGATGCAAGAGCAGAAGTGGATCTCAGCGCGAATATTTTGGATTACTATGCGGACAATGCGGAAAAATTTTTAAAACGGCAAAAAGTAGATGTAGAGACTGGTGAAGCCTATGTTGTTTTTGATCCGATCGGGGTTGTTTTTGGTATCGAGCCATGGAATTTTCCTTTTTATCAAGTGGCACGTATTGCGGCACCTAATATCATGGCTGGGAATACAGTTCTCATCAAACATGCTTCAAATGTTCCACAATGTGGAATCGCTTTAGAAAGACTTTTCAAAGAGGGTGGAGCTCCAGAGGGTGTCTATACAAATCTTTTAATTTCATCCAAAGCTGTTGCTCAAGTAATTGAAAATCCCAAAATAGCGGGAGTTTCATTAACAGGAAGTGAGGGGGCTGGAGCGCATGTAGCTGAAACTGCTGGAAAATCCTTAAAAAAATCAGTGCTCGAATTAGGGGGGAATGATCCTTTCATCGTTTTGGATGATGCCAATATTGAAAAAACGTTAGATTCTGCGATTTGGGCGAAGATGAATAACACAGGCCAATGCTGTATCGCTGCTAAACGGTATATTTTGATGGATTCTATTGCAGATGAATTTATTAAAAAATTTAGTGAGAAATTAGCCAAATTAAAACCGGGAGATCCTTCTAAAGACAAGACAACCCTTGGGCCTCTGTCGAGTGAAGGTGCTGCAGTTCTGTTGCAGAAGCAGATAGACGAAACAATTAAAAAAGGTGCTAAAGCGTTGGTGGGTGGAAAGCGACCAGATATCAAGGGTGCATTTGTAACCCCTACGGTTCTGGTTGATGTTAAGCCTGGGATGCCAGCTTATAGCGAAGAGCTTTTTGGGCCTGTTGCCACCATCTTCCGCGTCAAAACAGAAGAAGAAGCCATCCATTTAGCTAACGATACGGTTTTTGGCTTAGGTGCCTCTGTTTTTAGTGATAATCTAGAAAGAGCTGAAAAAGTAGCTAAGCAAATTGATAGTGGGATGGTCTTTATCAATCACCCCACGTGGACAGAGCCTGATCTTCCTTTTGGAGGAACGAAAAAGTCAGGTTATGGACGGGAGCTATCTGAAGTTGGGATCTTTGAGTTTGTCAACAAAAAGCTGATTCGGATCAGTGATTATAACGACCCATTTTAGGGAGGATGGCATGTTAACTGTCATTGCAAAAATAACAGCGAAATCTGGTAAAGTCGCCGAATTAAAAAAGGTTTTGATTTCAGTGCGAGTTCCAACCTTAGAAGAAGCGGGTTGCAAGAATTATGATCTTTATCAAAGTCATGAAGACCCAAACATTTTCTTTTTTTATGAAAATTGGGAAAGCAAAGAGGCTTTAGATAAACATCTGAAGAGTCCACATCTGTCTGCGTTTAAAACGCAGACAGATCCTTTACTTGTAAAACCGATCGAAATGCATTTATTGCATGAGGTGACAGAATGAAAAGAGCGATATGCCTGTTAATCTGTTCGTTATTTACCCTACAAATTTTTGCAGCGGAGGACTATATGGAGGTTTCAAAAGCGGTTCCACATGGCCAAGCTCAAGGAGTTAAAGTCAAGCTGCTCAGTGATTCAAATGGCGTAAAAAACTATGTGCTGATTTTTGCTGAAGATGATGAAGTTTTGACGGGGATTGCAGATTTTGCTAATAAGCATCAAGTGAAATCCGCCCATTTTACAGCGATTGGAGCGCTGAAGAAAGCGACGACAGGCTGGTATGACGTTGTCAAAAAAATGTATAAGCTCCATTACATCAACGAGCAAGTAGAGCTTATTTCATTGATTGGAGACATCGCACTACAAAATGGAAAGCCCATTGTACATGCACATTTTGCTGTTGGATATCCCGATGGTAAAGTAGAGGGTGGTCATTTGATTGAAGCCTACACATTTCCAACGGTAGAAATGTTTATAACGGTTGAACCCGCATCTTTATATAAGGATCCTGATCCAAAAACGGGTCTAAATTTAATTAATCCCGATTCTAAAGAGTGAATGGACAAGTTGGTGAGGAAATTTAGATTTATTGACTTTTGAGAACTTTTTAGTATAACTTTCGTAAGGATTATGATTTCTACGGAGGATATATGTTTAAAAAAGTGTTTTTCTTTTTGACTCTTTGCACTACTGCGACTGGCTTATGTGCACAGGAAAAGCAGCGTTCTCAACCGGGGCGATATCAAATAAGCACGGTTTATAATCCTGAATGGGGCACTGAAGTTTTTCTTGTGGATACAGAAACTGGGTCTGTTTGGAAGAATTGGCGGAGCAAAAGAAAATTTATGAGTTCTGATTATGGTGAATGGAAAGAATTACCTCCTTTATTTCCTAGTGAGGAAGAAGTGGAAGATTAAAATCTAGATGATAGAGAGTGAGTGATTGTGGATTTTCAACTGAAAAATAAGAAGGCTTTAATCACCGGAGCTACTGGTGGAATTGGTTTAGCGTCTGCGCAGCAACTTTTGCAGGAAGGGGCTTTTGTTTATGTTAATGGAAGAACCAAAGAGCACGTAGATAAAACTGTGGAATCTCTTAAAAAAGCAGTGCCTCATGCAAAAGTACAGGGTGTTATTGCTGATTTTTCCAAAATTGACGAAGTCAATCATTTGATTGAAGAAGTCCCATCAGTCGACATTTTGATCAATAATGTAGGTATTTATGGTCCCAAGCCATTTGCTGAAATTACGGATGAGGATTGGTTCAAATATTATGAAGTGAATGTATTAAGTGGAGTGCGTTTGTCACGCCATTACTTTCCTCAAATGCTTAAAAACAATTGGGGACGAATTATTTTTCTTTCCAGCGAATCTGCCATTCAAATTCCAAAAGACATGATTCATTACGGGATGACTAAAACGGCCTTATTAGCAATTAGTCGAGGTCTAGCTGAACTGACAAAAGGTACTGGTGTAACTGTTAATGCTATTTTGCCTGGTCCGACAGAATCGGAAGGAAACAAAAGAAGTGTCGACGAAATCGCCAAAGAAAGACATATTTCTCGTGAAGAAGCGATTCAGTTTTTTTTCAGAGAAGTGAGACCCACTTCTCTTCTACAACATTTTGCACATAGTGATGAAGTCGCTAATCTCATCACCTACGTGGCAAGTCCCCTTTCTTCGGCCACAAATGGGGCGGCTTTACGAGTGGATGGGGGCGTAGTTCTTTCGGCATTTTAAATGAAGGGATGAAAGAATGGCAAAATGGATTATTTTGTTGATGGGAATTGTCATGCTTACAACCGTACAAGCATTACCTCTTTTTGGAGAGATTGAAGTTATCGCAGAAATCACCAAGCCTGATTTTTCGGGGATTGTGGTTACTGCAGATGAGCGCATCTTTTTAGGATTTCCCCAACATGCTGAAGCGCATGTTGGGCCAACCTTAGCTGAGTACCGGGATGGAAAACTGATTCCTTTCCCCAATGCCGAGTGGGCACTGCCTTCGAATGCTTTACCAGAAAATCATTTTGTTTCACCGCATGGGATGACTTTAGATTCTTTGGGGAGATTATGGGTGCTTGATGATGGAAAAATTGCAGGCCAACCGATCCAACCGGGAGCCCCAAAAGTGGTGGGAATCGATTTAAAAACGGGTGAAATTTTTGCAAAAAAAATCATTACATCACCGGCTATGAAATCTGATAGTCATCTAAATGACTTACGTGTGGATTTAACGCACGGAAAAGAGGGAATGGTTTACATTGCCAATTCTTCCTTTGGAACATCCCCTGATTTAGTTGTTGTTGATATCGCAAGCGGAAAGAGCCGTGGCGTGTTAGGAAATCATATTTCGACGCAAAATGAAAAAGGGTATATGGCTTTTCTGGAGGGGATTCCCCACGTTTATGATCCAAAGAATCCGACGTTTCCTGTAGGAGGGGCAGATGGAATTGCCCTTCGCAAAGATGGAAAAACACTTTATTGGACAACGTTGGTTGGACGACGTTTATACAGTATTCCAACGGATATCTTAGCTAACATGGAAGCAACCGAAGAAGAATTAGCTGCGGCAGTAAAAGATGAAGGGGAAAGACCTGCTACGGATGGAATAGCAATCGATGATGAAAATAACATCTATTTTGGAGCTTACGAACAACAGTCTATCGTCAAAAGAAAACCCGATGGACAATACGAACTTGTCGCTCATGATGAACGTTTTGGATGGCCTGATGATTTGTTTTTAACAAAAGATTATTTATATGTGACTTTGGGGCAATGGAATCGACTTCCTGCTTTTAACAACGGAAAAGATTTGCGTAAGCCGCCCTATTTGGTTGTTCGAATAAAAATTAAAGGGCAGTCACTTGTACTGCCCAAGAATGATTAGTAGCCGTGGGAATGGCCACATCCACAGGAAGATTTAACGTGTGGATTTGAAACTTTAAAGCCTGAACTATGTAATCCATCGACGTAATCAATGAGAGAACCTAATAAGTGATCAGCGATGTAATCGTCTACGTGGATTTCAACTCCACAGGAAACAAAGACACGATCGGCTGGAAGAGCTTTTTCTGAATAATCAAGAATGTACTCAAATCCGTTGCAGCCGCCAAATTTTTCAGCAAAGCGAATTCCCCACCCTTCTTTACCTTCTTCTGCGAGAATGCTTTTGTATTTTTCCGCTGCGCGAGGCGTTAGCGTGATCGATGTTGCATCGGATTCTTCTTCTTCGAGAAGGGCATTTAATCTTTGGACTAAACGTTCAATGTCTGCTTCATTCATGCGGTGACTGAGCATTCCGGCTTCTAGTGTTTCCCAAACAGCTGCATGGCATCCAACACAATTTAAACCCGCATTGGTGATTTCTTGTGAAAGACGTTGAGCCTTATGAGGGAAAAGAGAGAGAATGTCTTTAATCGTCATGTTTTTATGAATCACGACTTTTTCTGTTGTTTCTTTTGACTCTGACATGATTGATCCTTAAGTTTTATGAATTTAAGATTTAGAACGAAATACGGACACATCCACCTTTGATTTTGCATTGGCAGGCAAGTCTTTCATCGACTGTTCCTTCACCTAGAAAATCTTTTTCTTCTTGTGTAGGATCGGTAAGATTTTCTTTACCTTCTTTTACCACAATAACACAAGTTCCACATACACCTTCTGTGCAAGCAAAAGGGACGCCGGCTTCTTCGCATGCTTCGGCGATCGCGGAGCCATTTTCAAGTTCGACTTCTTCGTCGTTATGGTCAAATATTAACTTTGATTTTGACATGTTTTAAACTCCAATACTAAAAGGACCAAAATGTCAAAATATAACGAACAAAAAATTAAAAAACAACAAAAATGACAACTGGCTCTATTAAGACATTTGTAATTGTTTTCGATTCCGACAAGAATAAAAGATCAAAATCAAACCGAGTATAACAAAAGGGATGCTTAAATATTGTCCTGTTTGTAAAAAGGATTCATCCAACATATGGCTCATGGGGAGTTTAAAAAACTCGAGGAAAAAACGAGCGGAAAAAGTGAGGGCGAAAAAGATTCCAACTAAAGCCCCTTCTCTCATTTTTTTGCCTTCAAATCTCCATAAACAATATAAAATGGTAAAGATCGCTAAATAGGAAAATGCTTCATACAGTTGTACGGGATGGCGAGGGATGCCAGGTTGTCCATAGACTGGATGACCAAAAACGACAGCCCAAGAGACTGTTGTATACGTGCCAATAATTTCCTGGTTAAAGAAGTTTCCTATCCGGATCCAAAAAGCGCCTAATGAGGCGGGAATGCATAGACAGTCGAGAATGGTCAAGATGGAGAATTCAGGGAAATTTTTTTTGATGGAACGATGAAAAAGAAAAATGGCGATTAAAATGCCGATGACTCCTCCATGGCTTGCCAATCCTCCTTCCCAAATTTTGATCATATCGAGCGGATGCTCTCGGTAGTGGGGCCAATCATAAAAAAAGATTTCGCCCAATCTAGCTCCCACTAATGTGCCCACAGTCACAAACCAAGTGATTCGATCGGCTAATGAGACACAAAGTTGTTTAAGGGGAATGATCGTTTGAGGGAATAAGGTTTCTAAATCTATTCTTGAACGTGACCCTTTTAGTTCATTTAGGGTTTGCAAGAGAGTGGCTTTAAGAGAGGAATCAGGCTCTTGCATAAACTGCAGTTGAGAGAGTTGTTTTTTTGCTTCAGGACTAAGTTTGAGGTGCAAAGAACGGATCCAAGGATCAGGACTATTTTGTGCAACTTTGAAATCTTTTACTAAGAGAGGCCAGTCTTGAATATCTCTTTCTAACAAATTTCTTGTTTCGAGAAGTTTACGCTTAAAAATAGGGAGAATAATGAAGTAGCCCAGGATAAAGCCTAAAACGAAACAAGCTCCATACCAGCCAAGTGGTCGGTCAACAATCGGAAGACGAAAGATTTCTCTAGAGGGATCCCAATAAAACCACCCCAAGGATATGATTCCGTGCATTGAATATTTCCAATGTTAAGAAGTGGATAGATAAAAAAAACGAGCCTTAAAAAAGGCTCGTAAAGATCGGAGTAGAGGGATTTGAACCCCCGACCTACTGCTCCCAAAGCAGCCGCGCTAGCCAAACTGCGCTATACTCCGTAGCAATAAAATGTAACTATAGCAAAGAGTCATTTTTTCCCAAAGCAGAAAATTCATACAAAATGAAAAAAAATAAAAAGTTGACGGTTAGCTTCTTAAGAAAAAGTTTTTTTCTCTCTCAAGAATAGGTATAGAAGTGATCATTTCTACAATGAAAATTTCTGCTTATGCGTCAAAACATGCGAAATGGCTGAGTTTTTTTGCTTGATTTCCACGATGTTCTTAGCAAAAATAAAACAAATAATTTTATTGGTTTATCAGTAGCGATAGAGCTCAGGCTTGAATGGTCCTTTAAGATTGATTCCGAGATAGTTAGCCTGCTGAGGAGTGAGATTTGTGAGATGGACTCCGAGTTGATCGAGGTGCAATCGGGCAACTTTTTCATCTAAAATTTTTGGGAGGCAGTAAATACCGATTGGATAGTCTGAATTCCATAACTCAATTTGCGCAAGTACTTGATTTGAAAAGGAGTTAGACATCACAAAAGAGGGATGGCCTGTTGCACATCCTAGGTTAACGAGCCTGCCTTCTGCGAGTAAAATCAAGCTTTTTCCTGTGGAGTCCCATGTGTAACGGGAAACTTGCGGTTTAATTTCATCTTTTCGAATGTTTGGATTGTTTTCTAGCCAGGCGACGTCAATTTCAATATCAAAATGTCCAATGTTACAGATGATGGCTTGATGCTTCATCTGCTCCATGTGTTGTCCTGTGATGACATTGCAACAGCCTGTGGCTGTGATAAAGATGTCTCCAGCGGGAGCTACTTCTTCCATCGTAAGGACCCGAAAGCCTTCCATTGCAGCTTGATAGGCACAGATGGGATCAACTTCACAAATCACAACGCGGGCACCAAAGGCTGCCATGGATTTTGCACATCCTTTTCCAACATCTCCGTAGCCTGCAATGACCACCGTTTTTCCGGCAATCATTACATCGGTTGCGCGTTTGATGCCATCAATTAAGGATTCTCTGCATCCATATAAATTATCAAACTTAGATTTAGTGACTGAATCATTCACATTGATGGCAGGCATACCCAATGTTTTATCTAAAAGACGTTTTTGCAGTTTACGCACGCCGGTCGTTGTTTCTTCCGAGAGTCCTTTAATGGAGGGGAGCAATTCAGGTGTTCTATCGTGGACATAATCGGTTAAGTCGCCTCCATCATCAATGATCATATTGAGAGGTTTATCGCCAAAAAAAAGCGTTTTAGAGATACACCAAAGATATTCTTCTTCTGTCATTCCTTTCCAGGCAAAAACAGGCACTCCAGCTTGGGCAACGGCTGCTGCGGCATGATCTTCTGTAGAAAAAATATTGCATGAAGACCATCTAACCTGTGCACCAAGTGTGCGGAGCGTTTTAATTAAAACAGCGGTTTCAATGGTCATGTGGAGGCAACCGGCTATGCGAGCTCCTTCAAGAGGTTGTGAAGAGGTGTATTCTTTGCGTAAAGCCATTAAGCCCGGCATTTCTCGTTCAGCCAGTTCGATTTCTTTATTTCCCCATTCTGCGAGCTTTTGTGCTCGCTTGCTTTCAATATTAAGCCCTCCCACAATCCTGTAATCAGTCGTTTGGGAAGTCATTGGGGTCCTTAAACTTTAAGTTTTTTGAGAATCGCGGAAACCGATCCAGACAAATCTGGTTTGTCTTGTTCGATTCCTTTATGAATCAGTTTGACGCTAGACATAACCGTGGAGTGATCGCGAGTGAAAAGGTCTCCAATTTTCATATAGGGGATTTTGAGTTGATTACGGCATAAGTACATGGCGATTTGGCGTGGAAGAGCACAATCGCGACTTTGTGCTTTGCCCAAAATATCTTCAGTGCGGATGCCATAAAATTCAGCGACAGCTTGCACAATCTTATGAGGTGTAAGAGCGGTTTGTTCTTCTTCTTTTATTAAATCAGCCAAATACTGTTTGACTTGCATAATTGAGGGATTAGGATTTGTTGTGATGCTGGTTCCTTTTAAATTGAGATGGGAACGTAGAATCAATGCTTCTAAAGCTTTGACTAGTGCTTTAGTGCTACTTGTAAATGTTTCAAGTAGGTATTGGGAAACTTTAGGATTGAGTAGATAGTTAAATGCGCGTGCTTTGCGTGAAAGCATTTCCTGCTTTTCCTGGATGTTTAGGGATTCAAGAGGGAGGACAATTCCCCATTCAAAGCGACTGACAAGGCGTGGCTCTATGAGTTGTAAGTCTCCCGGCAAGCAATGTGAACTAAGCACAATTTGTTTTCCAGAAAGGTGAAGGGTATTAAAAGTATGGAATAACTCTTCTTGAGTGGCTCCTTTTCGAGAGAAAACATGGACGTCATCGATCAAGAGAACATCTATATTTCGATAGGCTTGTCGGAAAGTACTCATTTCGCCTGCGCGAATAGCGCCAACGACGTGTTCTGTAAATGTTTCAGCGCGTGTATAGATCGCGGATAATCCTTGCTTTCTTAAGGCATCAGCAGTTGCCATTAATAAATGTGTTTTACCTGTCCCTTCTTTTCCATAGAGATAGATTGGATTAAAAGCTGCTAAATCAGAAGTGGGAGGAATGAACGTTTTAGAAACAGAATCAAAGCCTGTGATTTTGCAAAGCAGTTTATGAGCTAGAAGGTTACTTTCTGAAATGACAAATTGATCAAATGTACAGTAAGGATCGACCTGGTCAAAACTGAGGTGAAATTTTGGTGGCGCCGTTTCGGCTTGACCCTCTCGTTCTTTTTCTTTCTTTCCTTTTGAAGCTTTCGGTCGCTCAGAAGCCGCAGCAATGTGAATCTTGATGCGTTTATTGTTGTTATTAAACAGGCGTGAGCTTGCTTTTTGACGCATATGCTCTTCAAACCAAATAACTTGAAAATAATCTTTGGCTTGCAGGTAGAGGTTACAAGCGTCGTAACGGACAATTTTGAGTGAGCGCAGCCATTTATGGACTGTTTCGACCCCTATTTCAGCTTCTTGAAGTGTTAGAAATTCATCCCACGCACGCATGTCAAACAAACTATGAAAATTTTCAAAAATATTATCGTCACTACTAATCTAAAACTAGTGCAATGGTATAATAAGAGGCAAGAATAAAGTTTTTTTTTATTTCTCCAGGGTGAATTTTGGGCCCTAGCTTGAAAATTTTAACTTGTCATTTTTGTCCGCTGTGTCCATCCAAAACCGTAAAATCTGGTCTGGGCTTTGGGGTTATTTTCCCCAAAACCCAGCCACAAGATTATTTTTTGGTTTCTTTTCCCTTTGCCGGAGCGGCTAAAATTTTGGCCGTCTCTTTTTTCATTTTTTTACCCATCCACCATTGTTGGAGCATTCCCAGTAACATGGAAGATAACCAATAAATATTTAGTCCGGAAGGAAATTGATAGAACATCACCGTAAAGACGACTGCCATCATATTTCCCATCACTCTTTGTTGTCTTTCTTGCTCAGTCATCTGATTTGCATCTTTTGGAGCTGCAGACATGAATCTTTGCTGCAACCACATGACCACTCCGAGAAGAATAGGGAGCAAATGGAATTGATTTCCAATAAAGGGAAGGGGCGTTTGCCAGCTAAAGAGAACGTCCGGTGCTGTCAAGTTGTCAATCCATCCAGGAATAAAAGAGGCGCCTCTCAATTCAAAGGTAGACTTGAGCAAATCGAACATCCCAATCAAAAAGGGCATTTGAATCAAGAGGGGAAGGCATCCTGACACAGGATTCACTCCACGCTCTTTATAAAGATTCATGATCTCAAGTTGCGCTTTTTTAGGATCTTTTTTGTGACGTTCCTGAATCGCCTTCACTTCTGGGGCAATCTGCTGCATCCGTAGCATAGACTTCGTTGACCACGCATTTAATGGATAAAGCATGACACGTAAAGCAACCGTGAGCAAGATGATAGAAAAGGCCCATGAACCAGTGACAGAATGGAAAAATTGCATCAAGATAAATAAAAACTTGGCAAAAGGTTCTGAAATAAAGGAAAACCATCCATGGAAGCTTTGACAAGCGATATAGTCAGGATTATAGCCTGTCTCAGGATTAGAAAAAGTGGCATCGACAGTTTTCAAGACATTGCTTGCAAAAGGACCTGCAAACATACGGAAAGTGGCTGTTCCGCCGCTACTTTTTAGAGGGAGCAAGGTCACATATCCAGGAAGGTCCTGTGCTTTAAATCGATCTGTTTTCTGTCCAAGAATGGTTAAACGAGAAGGAACTTCAACTCCTGAAACATGATCGACACGCAAGCCCGGATCAATTTCGGTTAGAGGATCCAAAATGGTTCCCAAAAATCCATTTGAATTACAAATCCAGTCTGGAAAGATGGAGGTCACCGTGATTGCATCACTCGGAGGCGAAATAGAAACAACTTCAGATTTGCCTTTTCGTGTAATACGGTATTTTAAAGCTGGCGCTGGCGATCCTGAGATAATCTCAACTTCAGGGACTCCAGAGCCCACCCATAATCCGCGACTATCGCCCTCAATTTTGATGGTTGCGTTGAACACATAAGGGGCATTTTTTTCATTTTCCTCAAGTGTATAAGTTTTTGTTATACGGCGGAAATTTTGATTTGCCTCGAATACAATGCTTTTGCTGTCAAAATGCTTAACGGTATAGACCAAATTTGAGATTTCTGGATATTCGGAAATCAGGTTAAAAGCGTAGTAGACAGGGGCTACGCGGGTGGCCTTTTGGTTTTCGGAAGGAAGTACATCTCTTCTTAGTAATGGATAAAATCCACCCAATTGACCTTGTGTATGGTATTGGAAATTTTGCGGATCTTTTCCTTCAGCAGGTGTAAAATAAGGGTGTGCCGGGAAATGTGCATTGTTCGGATGATGGGCGACCATCTCGCGATCAAATTCGATTTCTTTGACAACGCTTTGAGGGTTTTGTTTACTTTGCAGGGGTAGGTTAATCTCGGCTAGGGCACCACCATAATTGGAGAAAACTAATTGCTGGTAGGGTGTTTCTAAGACATAGAATAATTCTTCTTGAGTTGTCTGTTGCTGCGATTGTTGCTGTGGGGAAACGATTTGTGTAGGCAAACCAGAAACATCGCTTAGATAAATGAGTCCCGGAATATTTTTACGATAGAGTGCGATTGGATAGGTTTTGTCGTCTTTCTTAAATAAGACGATTGCTGTGCTCATCGGTGATGGTGTCGACTGGTAATGTGCATCTAGCTGCTGCTTGAGCTTTGTTAGCTCTTCACGTGGCAATGAAAAATGCCCATCTGTGTAATTGCCTAATTGCACTAGATAAGGAGGTGTGCTCTGTGTCGCTAGTGGTGAGACGAGTTGCAAATCATAGGTTCCAAATTCAGGCAAACGAGGAATGGCTAAAGGATGTTCATTCGTTTCTTGATAAACAAGCAAGCCTTCTTCGCCATCTTGTCTAAATGTCAGATGAAACTTTTTAGGGATTTCAGATGTGGTTGAACTTGCATAAATTTCAGCAGGAGCGGAATCTGCATTCCAAGCTAGAGCTAAAATCGATTGATCATAGAGCAAACCATGGCTCAAAAATTCTTTTTGATTTGCGTCATGAAAGAACGAAACAACAGGCAATTCGGCCGTTGAATTTTGATGTTTTTGAAGCAAGGCTTCTAAATTAGCCACTTTTTCTTGTTTTTTTGCTGTTTGTTGTTGATGCCAGATTCGAACAGATTCATCATTTTGCTGCTGAAAATACTGGTTTACAAACAAAAGAATAAGTGTAAATGAAAAAACTAAAAGGAGTGTGCGTTTATCCATGTTGTCCTAAGCTGCGCAGATCAAAGAGGTAACAGCAGTATCTTAGCTGTTGCAAGCAACTTTTGATCTCATACACTGTTAATAAAGTTTGAAAAAGACTTGAGTTTATCATAAGCTTCCGAAACCGGTAAAGAAAAAACTCGGAGATTAGCCAAATGGTAGTTAAAAATCTTTTTAGTTTAATTCATTTATAATGAACATTCTAGGGTCAAATTATGCATCGTTTTCGTTTACCTGTAGTTTTATGTGCATTTTCTTGTATGTGCTTTTTTGAAAAAGGTTTTAGTCAAAGTGACATAGAATCAGCAATTTGTGAAAAAAATTATAAAAAAGCCATTTTGCTATATCAAGATCTTCTTGAAAAAAGTTCTTCAGAAAAAAGACTCGATATTTTAAGAGATTTGGCGATTGCTTATTGGAAGGATCAAGAAGCAGAGAAAGCTTTTAAAGTATTTCTTGACGGAGTTGAGTTGAGACCTGTCCAGGCAATGTTGACAGAAATGCATGTAGATGAAAAGGTCGTTTATGAACAGGCTCTATCTGATTACCTCAATTTGCAAGAAACTCCCCAAAAAATTGCAGTTAAAATTTTGGAAAAATATGAGCCCATTTTAACGCAACATCCTGACTACCACCATCTGGGTTATTTAGTTGCGGCAGCTTATGCCAATCAAGGAAATTTCGAACGTTTTTTTTGTGTTTTCTTGAGTTCTTATTGTGCTGATCCTTCCCATTTCATGGCTTATAAAACCAAAGCTTTGCTGCACATTAAGCTTTTTGAACGCGCGAGAACGACAGAAGAGCATAAGATTCAGCGTAAACAAATTTTAGAACAATTGCGATTAGCCACAGAGGCTTATCCCCAAGATCATACCATTTACAAAATGCTTTTGCTTTTCACTCCAGAAAGTGAACTTCCGCAAATGCTAGACAGGTACTTGAATAAAATAATCGATATAAATATGATCATCCCCCGAATGGATATTGCCTTTTACATGCAGCACATTTTAGCAACGGGACAAGTCGAACTCGGAAACAGATTTCTAGATAAAGCGAGTGAGTGGTATACGCAAAGCAAGGTAATTGATGAATTTCGAAAACGGCTCAAAAGTTGGAATCATAATGACTGATACAAAAATCCTCGGGGACTATAAAATTATTAAAAGCATTGGACAAGGTGCCTTAGGCTTTGTCTATCTTGCTGAGCATCGCTTTATGAAACGGCAGTTCGCTTTAAAAGTATTGCCTGAGGAGTTGTCTCAAGAACGTTCATTTGTGCAGCGCTTCGAAGAAGAAGTCGGGCTTCTAGCTACTCTAGAACACGAAAATATTGTTAAAGTACACAATATTTCTTTTGCCCAAGGGCATCATTTTCTTGTTACAGATTGTGTTGTAGATGAACATGGGGAAACGACCAATCTTGCCCAATATATTCGGGCTCGCAATAAACAAATTAAAGAAGAAGAAATTTATCATATTTTAAGTCAAATTGCAGATGCGCTCGATTATGCACACAGCCGCAAAGGGGTCAGTGCCTGCATGGTGCACCGTGGATTGAAATTGAATAATATCTTGATCAGCAAAGGAAAAGCTGGGGTCAATATCCACTTATCTGATTTTGGCTTGTCAAAAATTATTGGTTCAGGCGCCATTTTAGCGCGTAGCTATAAAGTATTGGCTGAAGCATTAGGGATTGCATCTATCGGAGGTATAGCACAAGAAGGCTATCCTGTTCCTCCTCTTGATATTAAAAAACTCACCCCTTTGCATGCCTCCTTTTTGCAGAATTATTCCTTTTTAGCTCCTGAACAAAAACAATTAGACGAATGCAAAATCGGCGATGCAAAAGCGGATGTATATGCATTTGGTGTTATGTCCTACTTTTTAATCTGTGGTTGCTACCCGGAGGGCTTTTTTGAAATGCCGTCAACTTTGCAGCCCGGTTATCAGTACGATTGGGATACTCTTGTTAGTGAATGTCTGCAAGTTAATCCGGAGAAACGCCCATCAAGCTTGCTGAATTTACTTGAAAGTTGCAAGAGCGGCCGAAAGCAGCAGAAAAAAGTCGAATTTGATCCTTCTATTGGGCTTGTAGAGCCTGTAGAGCCTCTAACGACAGAAAAAGAAGAGCTGCATTTGCCAAAATCGCAAGAATGTGTGGAAATAGAAGAAGTCGTTGAACAACAAGTTGTAGAAGAGCTTCGAGAAGAATTTGTAGAAGAAGTTTTACCCAAAACCTTACGTCCTATTCTTAATGTGACTCAACTTGAGCGTCCTGAAACGGATTTGGATCCAGGGATTATTTTTCAGCTTGACACAACAGTTAAGCAGTATTTGCCTGAGAAAAAAGAGGTTAAAAATGTTCAACCCTTACTAACAGATATGGTGGGTATTCCAGGCGGTGTATTTGCGCGTGGAAGTGCTAGTGGAAATCGAGATGAGATGCCGCGTCACCAAGTCACGGTTGACAGTTTTGCTATTGATATCCATCCTGTCACAAATGAGCAGTTTACGCGCTTTTTGGAGGCAATGGGAGGCGAAAAAGATAATAATCATCACGATATCATCCGTTTACGTGATTCCCGCATTAAGCGGAGTGGTGGAAAAGTTCATATTGAATTTGGCTACAACAAACATCCTGTCGTGGGAGTAACTTGGTATGGGGCCCTAGCTTACGCAAAATGGGTCGGAAAGAGACTTCCGACAGAGGCTGAGTGGGAAGTTGCTGCATATGGTGGAGTAGACAATTATTTATTTCCTACCGGAGATGATATTGAGAAAACGCAGGCCAATTTTTTTAGCGCAGATACAACGGGTGTAATGAGCTATGCTCCCAATGGTTATGGGCTTTATGACATGGCTGGAAATGTTTATGAGTGGTGTCATGATTGGTATGGCTACAACTATTATGAAATTTCGGTTCAAGAGCCAGAGAATCCAAAAGGTCCCTTACAAGGTGTTTACCGTGTTTTAAGGGGAGGATGCTGGAAAAGTTTAAAAGAAGATCTGAGATGTTCACGTCGTCATCGTAATAATCCAGGCACTGTAAATGGAACGTATGGTTTTCGTTGCGCAGCTGATGCTCAATAATCGAAGGATTCTTCACTTATGATTTCAGTGCTCTATGTCTGTTTAGGAAATATTTGTCGCTCGCCCGCGGCTGAGGGGATTCTGCGTCATCTTGTGAAAAAGCAAGGAAAAGAGGAGCAGTTTCATATCGAAAGTTGTGGTGTGGGGGATTGGCACATTGGGCGTTTACCGGATGACAGAATGCGTGATTCTGCAAAAAATCGAGGGGTTGTGCTCTCCACTCGCGCTCAACTATTCAAGCGTGAATTTTTTGATCAATTCGATTACATTTTTGTTGCAGATCAGGAAATTTTGCATGTACTCTATCAACATGCTAAATCACCTGAACACAAAGCAAAAATTCATCTCATGACTGTTTATAGTAAATGCTATCCAAATGAAGAAGTGCCAGATCCCTATTATCGGGGAGGTGGAGATTTTGAAACAGTCTTGGATATTTTAGAAGACTCTTGCGAAGGGTTTTTAGATTATTTAAACAAACATCACAAAGCTTAAGAATATGATTTGCCGAACAAAACCTCAAGCAGAAAGACCTGCTTCTCAATTAACATATAGTCATTTATGTTCCGTTATTCCTGCGGGGGTCAATTCTCCAATCCGAGCCTGTAAAGGGCTGGATCATCTGCCGTTAGTCGTTGAAAGTGCGGAAAACGATCTCATTCAAGATGTAGATGGAAACAAATTCATTGATTATTGTGGTTCTTGGGGAGCTCTTATTCATGGCCACGCACATCCGAAGATCCTTGCTGCAGTGCAGAAAAGACTGGAAAAAGGAACGACTTTTGGTGTCACGAGTGCTATAGAGGGGCAGTTAGCTTCAAAAGTGGTGCAATGGATCGATTCTGTAGAGAAAATTCGCTTTGTTTCATCAGGAACAGAAGCGACGATGAGTGCTGTCCGCTTAGCTCGAGGCTATACGGGGCGTAATTATATCATTAAATTCAATGGAAATTATCATGGTCATGCTGATTTCTTTCTCGTTAAAGCTGGGTCGTGTGTTGCTGAATTATCTGCCTCTTCATCAGCTGGTATTCCTGCCGAAGTTGTGAAACACGTGATCTCTTTGCCTTTTAATGATGGAGAAGCTGTAAAAAAAGTTTTCGCGGAGTTAGGAGATCAAATCGCCGCTGTGATTTTAGAACCTATTGCTGGCAATATAGGGGTCGTTCCGGCTCAGCCTGAATTTATGGAGCTTCTGCGTCAGGAGACATTAGAAGCTGGAGCTCTCTTAATATTTGATGAGGTGATCACGGGGTTTCGCCTAGGATTGCGTGGGGCGCAAGGGATGTATTCTATTAAGCCCGATTTGACTTGTTTTGGAAAAATCATTGGAGGGGGATTCCCTGCTGCCGCTTTTGGTGGCAGAAAAGAAATTATGGATTTCTTAGCTCCTCTCGGACCTGTTTTCCAAGCTGGAACACTTTCAGGTAACCCCATCGCGATGGAGGCAGGACTGCAAACGCTCGTCTTGGCTGAACAACCCGGTTTTTATGAAAAGCTGGAAGCCAAAACACAGGTGATTGTGCAACCGGTTCAAGAATTTATCCTTCAAAATGAGCTGCCGGCTTGCATTCAGCAGGTGGGATCAATGTTTACGCTCTTTTTCGGTCGGCGTAGAGTGATGAATCAAGAAGAGGCTCAGCAGCTAGATCTTCCCCGTTTTGCGCGATTTTTCCGTTTTATGTTTGCTCAGGGGATTTATGTTCCTCCCTCGCAGCATGAGGCGTGGTTTGTGTCGAATGCACATGAGCAGGAGCATCTTGAAACAACACGTGATGCGATCCTGGCTTTTCTAAATACAGAGTTCAATTCTTTATAGTTATTTTCTGTAGGAGTCGCATAGGGCTTTGGTTTTGTGAGGGTCCTATGCAAAAGAAAAAAATGTGAGCGACAATTGGTTTTGCCTTTTTAAGGGCTTAAATAAATTTTTGTTGTTCACTTTCCTTATGAAAATAAACCTATCAAGTTTGTTCACCTTGCTACTAATTAAATAGTACATCTAATTTTATGATACTTGTCTTTTATGGGAATTTTTATTAAAATTAGTTCATTTTCTGACAACTAATTTATAGAAGGTATAAGAAATGAGTGTTAATTTCTTTGATAGTATTTATTATCCACGTCATCGAAATTTAACATGGTCAGAATTTTTTTTAGAGAAAGCAGATAGTTATTTTGCCTTGCCTTGGACAAGAAAAATGTGCGTCCTTCCCTCTTGTACTCAAGGAGGGGCCCAAGGTGTGATGTTAAAAAGCTATCCCACTTCTAAGATAAAAACCATTCTAAAAGTTGCCTCGTTATTTACTATCATTGTTCCTCTCGTAATGCTTCCCATTAAGCTGGCAACTCGCCATACTCATCGCTTTTACTTGATTGATTCAGATGTTGCTGCGACTCAGATCCAGAAGAATATTCGTGGATGGATAGCGAAAAAGTCTTTCGACCGCAAGAGGAAGGCTGCCATTTGTATTCAAAAGATCTATCGAGGGCATAGAGAGAAACAAATTTTTCAAAAGAAAAAAGAAGCGGCTGTTGTAATCCAAAAAAACTGTCGCAGATATTTAGCAAAACAGGTTTTCGAAAAACAAAAAAAAGCTGCGAATATTATTCAGAGAAATTATCGCAGGCATAGGGCCCAACTTGTATTTCAACATCTTCGGCAAGAAAGAGACTATGAAAAGCTGTGTTCAGTGGTTTTTTCTTCAGGTCGTTGTGGTTCTAAACACGATAATCTTTTGCGGATCAGAAGCTCCTTATCAAGTGAAATAGCTTTAGTTCCTGCTTTCTTTGGATTTACGGATGAACAAATTAAGTCGTATTTTAGTCCAGAAACTTATCGGTTATGGGATCAGACAAAATCCGAAACAAATGAAAGCCGGCAGGGAGAATTGCTTCGATCAGTAGAGAAAAATGTGAAAGAAGATATCTTATCCGTGGATTTTTTGAAGCTTACGCCGGAACAAAAAACAGCTCTCAATGGACTCAAGGGAAAAACTCTTATTGTACGTAGCTCCTCGAATGAAGATGGTCGTATTGTGAATGCGGGAGGGAATAAAACGGTGGGGGGAATCCTAAACACAGAGAGATTGTTGAAACAAGCATTGGCTGAGGTGGTTGCTTCTTATTTTGGATATCGCTCTTTCAAAAACCGATCCCCTTTTGAGAATCCATTTGCCCACATGCCTCTTTGTAGCGTGCTGGTCATGGAACAAGTGACAGAAGATGATCATCCCTTAGTGAGCGGAGTTATGATGACGCATAAGCCGAACTGGAGTTCTGATCAAGAGGGAAGGATTGCGCAGATAAGTGCTTCTTGGGGTTTTGGAGAAGGGGTTGTTTCTACACAAAAAGGAATTGCGGCGGATGAGTGGATTATTACTGAGATGGGGATTTATGAAACAATTCGGAGAAAAACGCACAGATTGGTGGTTTTACCCGGTGGTTCAACCAAAGAAGTGGTGAATGACTCATCTCTTCAAGAAAAGAGAGTTTTAGAAGAAAGGCACTTAGAGAAACTTCAAATTGTAGCCAACCGTTTAGAGGAAACCTTTGGTTGTCATCTGGACATTGAATTTGTGATTCGAGAGGATGTGATTTACATTGTTCAAGCAAGGCCTATTCAAGTCCCTGAGATGAAGGATCCTACATTCTTGGATCCAGAAACCATCCCACAAAACGGAATAAAATTTTATGGTAAAGCCGTGGTTTCTGGAGAAAACCGGCTCATGTCTGTCTCTGGTAAAAGTCTACTCTTCGCTTCAAATTTAGATGAAGCAGATGAGAAGTTTAGCTCAAAGCATCAAGCTGTGATTATTTATGAAACCCCAAAGGTCAGTAATTCACATGCCGCAGTCAATTTTTCCAGCGCTCGCACTCCCATCCCTTGTATGGTTCTTTCTTATGAAGACTGGAAGAATTGTCGTAGTTTATGGAAGGATTTAGGGTGTTATAATCTGTGTCCACAGACAGGAGTTATTGTCTTTGCAGAGAGCTATATTCCTCCTAGAAGTGGGCTTATTATCCATTCTGCTTCTAATCCGATCAGTGTAGATCTTCAAAGCATGAGCATACAAGCTACTGTTCCAAATGAAAGTATTCAAGAGATCACACGGCTTCTGACCACAACTCCTGAAAGGCTAGCTGTAAATTTAGATGAGATTGATGAGAAAATAGCGCGCATTTTTGCCCACATATTGCATAGCAAAGTGCAAACAAGCGCAGTAAGAAAGGTTGCCATTTCTCTTCATGGCTCAGTAACACGCACTCTGAACATCATGCACAAGTGTCGAGAGTCAAAGGCGCCTTCTCATCTTTCTTTGCATGCGGGGATGCTCAAGCAAATGCTTGAACAAACTGCTAAAGGAATCGTAGGAGCCCATAGCCTAGCGGGAATCCAGGCCGCTACTTATCTTCCTCTCTTTATCAAAGTATTCATGGAGTCTCATGTGGAGAGTGAGATAATTTGCGATCTTGCAGCCTGTGGTCGAAATGCTTTTGATGAAAACCTTCAACGTAAATGGATTATCTTTTTACAAGATAACCTTCAGGCGCCTCCAGAAAAGCTAGAGAGATTATTACATATCGTTCAAGAATTAGGTGCTATTCATATGGACACTTTGTGGTTTGCTGTTTATTTTTCAGGTGAAACACCTTCTATTGATACTTTAATACAAGAGAGCAAAACGCGTGAATTTTTACTCTCTGTTTTGGAATTTGATGTTCGAGTTCAAAATTTAACTGATCAGTCCGAAAAAATCGGATCCAAAGAGAATCTTTATGATTCATGGACAGCATTACAAGCATTCAGTCAAGATTTTTTAAAATTTGTTTCAAAACATCACCAGCGAAGTTTTTTTCATAATCTCTATCTCTCAAAGATATTTGTCGATGTGATTCAGCTATGGGATTTAAATATTAAGATAGTCAGAAGTTTCCGCCTTCTTTCTGAAGAGGAAACAGACTCTTTATTTAAAGATCGCATTACTCAATTTGCTCTCTTTGGATTAGAGTGTCGAAAAAGTAGGTTGATTAATCAGAATTATGAAGAGGTGATGTTCGATATGGTAAGACCTATATCCAGAGCCTCTTCTTCTAAAAAAACTTTTTCGTTGGAGCATTGGCTTGTTCCTCTCAGTCCTGTTTATAGAGCGATTGAAAATGAGGATCAAAGGTTGACTGTGATTCATCAAAATTTATTACAGGCTGCTCAACCTGCCTTCTCTTCCACTCTCGCCACCTTATTACCTAGAACACTTAGGAGGGCATTACAACTTTTTGAGAAATATAATAAACCAGATCTTGTAAAGCGTTTTGCAGAAAACATAGGAACGTTTGTCGCTTTTTCTTCCGAAAAGGCATCTGTGCGTATTAATGTCCCCTTAAACTATCACAGTTTTGTGGCTACCATTTCCCAAAACAGAGGAAGCGACAGTTTGGAGGTGATTGCTTACTGGAGAGGATCAGATAATTGGCAAGGATCGCACAAAGATTTTTTACATCTCCTCTGTACCTTGACGGGGATTGGTTTTGAAGGTCACACAATTAAGGGTTCTGACCTCAAAGTGGTGTTTTCCGTTCACAATGAGGATCACATGAGGGTATTGTGCAAAGCAATTTTATCAGTCAATTGGATGTCATTGCACATCAAAAGTTATTTTCGCACATTGGTTCAGCTTATTTGTCCTAAAAAACTTAGTAACGAACCAAAGGAAATTCGCGATCAAATTAATCAAGAAACCGAGTATAAGATATTTGATGCAGTGTGGAGTGAGTTTTTAGTCACAAATGAGATGTCGTCTGTTATAAGAGAGAGGTTTCAAAATCCCTCCCCATCTGTCCGACAATATTTTACAGAAAGAGGGTTGCTTCCACAAATTCAGGCACAGGTTGTTGCTGAATTAAAAGCAGATAAGTCAGGAGTATTTGTTAAAAATTTTTTACGTTTTATGAAGAAAATAGCACCTCAAGAAATAAAAGAAGCAATTTGGTATAATTTAACCCATAGTCAAACCATTTGGCCATTTGAGATTCATAAGTCTTATCGAAAGGCATTTTTAATGCGCTTATTTACAGAATTTCCTTCTGAAGCTCTTGCTTACTGTAAGAAACATAAGTATTTTGTCGAGTATTTTGAGCCTGTTATTGAAGAAATGGTTTCTACAGGTTCTCCTAAATCGGCATATGAAGCAGAGTTAATTGCTTTGATTGCTAAAAAAATGCGCAACGCTCCGGATGCATGGAGAGAGGCCTTGAAGTGTTGGGAATTGGCGCAAGTATGATCTGAATTAAGACCTGGATATATCAGGATTAGGGAATGCCAAATTTTTTATTATTGTGCATACCAAAAAGTTTGGATCGGTGTTGCTATCAAGAGAGTGGATAGCTTAAGGTTTGAGTCCAGGTTCTCTCCATATTCTAAGATCTGATCAACAATCGTCGGCTAAATTTCGTTGGTTCAACATTTTATTGCTTTTTAGCTTATTCTCAGGAATTTCGTTTGCCCTTACTTCGATCCAGCTTGTAATTTGACCGGCCCATCTTTAGAAGCCCTCTTATATCTCGTGGATGAACTGAAGGAATAGTCGCAATCGCGTCAGCAAAATCTTCTTTCCTCCCTCAATTATAATAAATGGCATGCAGGTATGCATTATTTTCTGGTAGCATGACCCCAATGCCATTTGCACAAGAAACCTCAAGGGGGGGCTTGCACGAGTTGGTTCAGAGAGCGTGTGTGTGTATTCCTTCTCAAAATAAAGGGCCTTCAATTGTTTTAGCTTACGCCATTCACAGATAGCTTGAGTAATGGTGAGGATATGTCATTGATTAGAAAAAGCCTTGGTCGAAGTATTCAAGACAACACGTTTATAGTGAGTTTAACGACATTGACGCGAATAGAACAGAGCGTAGCCTTTCCTGCAAGGTTCTTATTTTCATCTGTTTACTTTTAGATCGGACAGTTTGACGTATGTTGATTCATAATCGGTATGAAGGATACTTTGAATCCCTAGTCCTTGAGCGACTTCGACAAACATAGGTGTATTTTCAATATAGACGACTCGTTCAGCAGGAACTTGTGCGATCTCCAAAGCGAGGCGAAAAATATCTTCGTCTGGTTTGCGCAAATGCACGATGCTGGAAGAAATAAAAAAATCTACGAATTCGCCTAACTTAAATTTTTTTATTCTGTATTCATTTAACTCTTTACTTTCATTACTAACAACGGCGATTTTAAGGCTATGCAGGATCTTAAGTTTAAGAGCCAAGTTAATCATTTGTGGAAAAGGCTTTGATTGATCAAACATGAATTTTTGAAAATCTTCTCGTGTAAACATTCGCTTTCGATAGAATACAACTCTATTTAAATAGTTCTCAAGGGTAAGCTTTCCTATTTCGAATGTGTCAGAGGTTAGGTGATGGCGACTCTCCATGTCTTCAAAATCAAGGTTAAATTTTTGTGATGCCAGCATGCGGGACTGTCTATCCCATCCATTAGTTAAAAGAACACCGCCAATATCTATAAATAATGTAGTTATCGATGCGGACTTTTTCATCTGATTCCCTTTATTTTTGTCTAAAAAAAGAGGTGCTAATCGATCTTTAATGGAGACAATCGATGCATATCACAAGATGCGATATCTGTTAAGTATGGAATTTAATTTTAAATCATAAGGAATCAGGGGTTCTTTTTACTCATCTATTTTTTGAACAAGTGAAATAGCCACCCTAAGCGGGTAATTTATTATGGGCTGATCATAGTATAGGGGTACGATCGAAAGAGAAGCAAAGAGGGGTGTTACTGTCAGAATATCATGGTGGAATTAAATACTTTATTTATGCTTACAATTATCAATGAACAATTTATTTTTAGGTCTATTTCGATGTTATATCTTAAACCAAGCAGACGATTACCTTTCGCTTTAATTCTTTTTTTTGTCTGTTTTTTGAGTGTTGCATCGATTGATGGTTTGGAATGCAATGCGAAGAGGTTATTAGAAGTGCGAATGATCTCTGATGATTGTTTATTAGAATTGATGAGTGGGGATTATGAAGATGGAAAGATTTTTGATGTTCAAAAATACATGTGCGAACGAGCCAGTGATGAGGATTTATTAGGCTATTCCCCAAAAGGTGCTTTGTGGGAGTGGGAATATCTAGGTTCTATCGGACAGTATCACGCCATCCGAAGTGTCATCCAGGGTGATACATGGCATCAACATAACGTCACAGTTTTAAAATTTGTTGAGCATGGAATAACGATTGTTTCAAGAATTCTTGGATTAAAACATCATGAAATTCTTTCAGCTGAAGTAAAAGGGGATTATATCTTATATACTCAAATGACAACAGGTTACGATCTTTTTCAGGCGATGACTAAAAAATACCCTGAGCTAAAGATGCAAATTCCTTTAATACGTGAATTAAAGGAAATGGAAAACCTACCGATTGGATGCATTGTATATGAGGTGAAATTAGAAAACCAAGGCAAGCTATCTTCTGAACAAATGGTGTCGTTCAGCACCAGCGAAGGATGGAGACCTTGGAAAGGACACAATCTAGAAGAGTTAAAAGAACGCATTTTGGGATTGAGCAAAACTGACAAATCTGAGTGGTGATAGAATCTGCTTCCAAGTGGTATCTCTGATGAAAAGCAAAAATCTTCAAGGACACGCTTCTTTTGCTTGAATAAATTTAGCACGATCGGCTATTGTTCTTGTTCAGTGATCAAAACTCATACATGAATTTAGATGGGGTATTAGCTCAGTTGGTTAGAGCGCCACGTTGACATCGTGGAGGTCAGCTGTTCAAGTCAGCTATATCCCATTCCCCTCTCAAATACCCCATGAATTTTATACCGATATCTCTTCGAACCCTTTTATCCAAGTTGCTGGGTTGCGTGCTACGCGATCTGTTTCCTAACGTTCAGCTTGTTCAAAGTGGGATTAATCAGGTGGGGTTTTACTATGATTGTCTTTTCCCACAGCCTGTGACAGAAACTTTATTACCTCTCATAGAAGAGCGTCTTTGGCAATTATGCAAAAATCCTCCCACAATTCAAGAAATGCATATGATGCGCGAAAATGCAGTGCATTTTTTTCAACATCACGGTCAGTCTTTTCATGCGCAGCTCGCCGAAAATGCAGAGGAAAATATTGTTGAATTAATCAGGATGGCGGATTTTTATGATCTTTATGCCGAAACTGAAATTCCTGATCCAACGGTTATTAGAGCTGTAAAAATTCTCTCTTTTTCTGAAAAAGAAATTTACAATGCAAGCTTTGGTAAATTACGTGTGATTCGCCTTTTTGGGGCCGCTTTTTTGCAGCGCGATGAGATGAAAGTTTTTCTAAAAAAGTGGACGCGTCATAAAAAAAATCAGCATGTGCATCTTGGGCAAGAAATGGAATTGTTTCTTCCTGCAGGGATATCTTCCTGGGTATGGCTTCCGCGCGGCGAATCTTTGCGCGCTGCTGTTTTGAAATGGTGTGAAAATGGCTATGCTGCAAATGGTTATCAAAAAATTGGAATGACTGGCTTGCTGCCTCTAGAGCATTTTTCGTTTAAGCCTTCTGTCGAAAAAAAAATACGGGAACAGTCTTGGATCGTTGAAAAAGAAGAAGAAGAGTATGTTCTCCCTTCTACGCAGCTTTCCTCTGCTTTTTTTGCTGCATCCGCTTTGTGCTCTTTTCCCCTTCGATTTTTTGAATCTGAAAAGCGATTTTCTCCTGCGGCAAGTGATCAATTAGATGGATTGCTTAAATCCCAAACTTGTGAAATGAGCAATGCTTATCTGTTTTGCCTAACAGAGCAAGTTTTGCATGAATTGATTTCTTCCTTGCAATTCATTGAGGAAACAGTTAAAGTATTTGGTTTTGAGGCCCAGTGGTATTTGTACCCAAAGGCTGAAAAAAATGCTGCTGCAAAGAAGCAATGGCCACAAGCAATTGCGTTTTTGCATGAAGCATTAAAGTTCTGTCACTTAAATTATCAGGTTGAAGAAGCTTTTTCTTCTTGGCGAGGTCCTAGAATTGAAGTTAAACTATTCGATTCACTCAATAGGCAATGGAAAGGACCTCAATTAGAGTTTGATCTTTTTAGTGCAGAATCATTCGCATTAGCTAGTCAAGCAAAAGGCCTTCAAAGCACCCCGTGGGTGATTCGTTGGACTGCACTTGGCTCGACCGAACGATGGATAGCTCTTTTAATAGAGCAAAACGAGGGGCGCTTGCCATTTTGGTTAGCACCTGAGCAAGTGCGAATCTTCCCAATAGGGGAGAAAGTAATAGAGTATGCGAAGAAAATACAGGTCTTGATGTTAAATCAAAACCTAAGAGTTGCGATTGATAAACGACAGCATCCGCTGGCAGAAAAAATCTATGATGCAACTCGACAGCGAGTTCCCTATTTAGTGATCGTTGGGGACAAAGAAGAACGAGAAAATCGATTGACTGTTCGCTCTTTTGACGACAAAACTGCAAAAACTGATGTTGAGATTAAAGACTTTCTTGCCCTTTTGAGTAAAGAAAATCTGTTTGACCAGCAAAATGCAGATGATAAAGAGCACTAATAAGGAGTTTAAGAGTCGGATTGAAAGCGAATCGAGAGATACGTGCTCCAAAGGTGCGCGTAATAAGTCAAACAGGCGAGCAAATTGGAATTATCTCCATACAAGAAGCTTTAGCACGAGCTGAAGAAGCGGGGCTAGACCTTGTTGAAATCGTTCCTGGTTCATCTCCTCCTGTTTGTAAGATTATGAATTACGGGAAATTCCGTTACGATCAAACGAAACGTGAGAAAGAAAATAAAAAGGCGCAACATCAAATTAGGGTTAAAGAAATTAAAATTAAGCCTAATATTGATGAAAACGACTTAAACACGAAACTTCGGCATGCTCGGGACTTTATCCAAAAAGGAAATAAAGTCAAGATTACTTGTACATTTCGTGGTAGGGAAATGATGCACCCTGAAATAGGGGAAAAGCTCGTTCAGAAGCTATGCGATGAACTTGATGAAATTGCCATTCCTGAAGCTCCGATGAAGATGTTTGGACGGATTTTGAATGTAGTTCTTGCACCTGGATCAAAGAAGAAAAAAGAAACTCCTAAGCGTTCATCTTCTCCGGAAGATGCCGATTCGACTGAACAACAGCCGAATTAGAACGAATAAGAGTATTTATTTTAGGAGAATTACAGTGCCCAAAATGAAAACAAAAAAAGCCGTGGCTGCCAGATTTAAATTGACTGGTACTGGGAAGCTTAAAAGAGGCCATCCTGGAAAACGGCATATTTTGACTAAAAAATCACCCAAACGGAAACGTCAGTTGTCAAAGCCAGCCCTAGTGGATGAGGGACAACTCAAGACTTACAAACGTTTGATGTGCGTATAAATGCATCTGCCAGAGTGCCGATGCGATAATAAACGTGTCTAGGCTGAAAGCTTAGATGTAAAATAGTGGAGATTAGCATGGTTAGAGCAACCAACGCTGTCGCTTCACGTCGTCGCAAAAAAAGACTGCGTAAACTATCGAAAGGATTTGTTGGAGATCGTAAAAACCATTTACGTCTAACAACCGAAGCTGTTATGCGTGCTATGGCGTACAACTATCGCCATCGCAAACTGAAAAAACGAGATTTTCGTAGTTTATGGATTATGCGTATCAGTGCTGCAGCAAAAATTCATGGGATGTCATACAGTAAGTTGATCCATGGATTAAAAGAAGCACGATGTGAACTTGATAGAAAAATGTTAGCCGATATCGCAGTACGCGACCCTAATAGCTTTGAAGCTGTAGTGGTTTGTGCAAAGGCATCCCTCGCTTAGAGGTTTTGATATCGACTGGTTTTAAGCAGAGCCCTAAGCGGCTCTGCTTTTTTTTTGGAACGAGATTGATTATTTCGTTTTCCTACTTCTTATCGACCATCAATGAAGACCTGTCAAAGTGAGTAAAAAATAATGGACATAACAATAGAGTCATTACGGAACGAATTTAACCATGAATTAAATACAGCTCATTCTTCCGCTGATTTGGAACAGATCAAAGTTAAATACTTAGGAAAAAAAGGACCTCTGCAAAATTTGATGAAATCCCTGCGAGATGTTTCCCCTGAAGAACGCCCAGAGGTTGGAAAGCAAATTAACTTACTCAAAGAAGAGATGGAAGGCGCGCTAGAGGCCAGCCAAACTCGATTTCTTTCAACCGAAGAAAATGCCCAATTAGAAAGAGAAGTGATTGATGTGACACTTCCTGGACGCAGACGTTTTGCTGGGCGTAAACATATCATCACACAAGTTCTCGACGAAATGATCGATATCCTTATTGAAATGGGCTTTTCAGTTCAATATGGGCCTGATATTGATTCTGACTATTACAATTTTGAAGCACTAAATTTTGCGCCTGATCATCCAGCACGCGATATGCAGGATACTTTCTACCTTTCCACCGATATGCTTTTAAGGACACACACCAGTAATATTCAAGCGCGCATCATGGAAGCTAATCGTCCGCCGATTCGTATCATTGCTCCTGGAAAAGTTTATCGTAATGAAACCATTACAGCACGTTCACACGTTTTCTTTCACCAGGTTGAAGCATTATATGTGGACGTCAATGTGACATTTGCCGATCTTTTAGCTACTATGGACCAGTTTGTAGCAAAATTTTTTGGACGTGAAATTGAAACACGTTATCGCCCTAGTTATTTCCCCTTCGTTGAGCCTGGCATGGAAGTTGATATTTCGTGTCTTAACTGCCATAAAAGCGGCTGCTATCTTTGTAAGCACACAGGCTGGCTAGAGATTGCAGGGGCTGGAATGGTTCATCCTGAAGTGCTTAAATATGGGAATATTGATCCCGAAGTTTATACAGGTTTTGCTTGGGGAATGGGCGTTGAGCGTTTAATTTTATTGAAACACGGGGTGAGTGATATCCGTCTTTTCACAGAAAATGATATGCGCTTCTTGACCCAATTTCCAGAAGTTTAAAATATGCACATCTGGAAAGTGGCTTCGGCAGAATCAGGCATGACCCTAAATGCATTTCTCAAACTCAAATTGGGGGATGCCTATTCCGCTAAACAATTAAAGCATGCTATTGAGCGTAATCTTTGTCGCATCAATCAACGAGTGGAACGCTTCGCCTCTACACGTGTTGCAAATGGCGATCAAATTGAATGGGACAACGACAAGCTTCAATTTCTTTTTGCTTCTTCCCAGTTAAAATTTGAAGCTAAGCGGATCATCTATGAAGATGCTGATCTCTTGGTTTATGATAAGCCAGCCGGAATTAATTGCGATACGAGTGGTATTGTTCGACTCATCCATCAGAAGGATCCCTCACTTAAGCTTGTTCACCGCCTTGACCGCGACACGACCGGTATCCTTTTGTTTGCCAAGACAGACGCAGTTTTGCACAAAATGATTCATTTGTTTAAAACATTTAAAGTGAAAAAGACTTATTATGTCATTGTGGACGGTGCTATTAGCAAAGAGAAAGGCGTCATCGACAACAACCTTGCTCCTTTGCATAAATACCAAGGACAAACAGTTTGGGGACAGGCCACAGGATCTAAAGGTGTACATGCCCGTACTGGTTGGAGAAAAGAAAAGAAAGGTCAGGATTGTACTTTAATCCAATGCTATCCAGTTACAGGGATCACACATCAAATTCGGGTACATATGAGTGAAATGGGGCATCCTATTTTAGGCGATTACCAATATGGTCGACGTTTTATCTGTTCTTATCAACCCTCACGTTACTTGCTGCATGCTTATGAAATCACTTTCCCACATCCGAGCTCAGAAAAAGAGATCAGGTTAAAGGCCCCGCTGCCTTCCGATTTTAAACAAGCCCTTGATCATTTGAGGCTGATATGAAAATTCTTATCGTGAAGACTTCATCTTTAGGCGATATCATCCAAACATTTCCAGTCCTTGACTATTTAAGAAGTCGCTTTCCGCATGCCCAGATTGATTGGGTGGTAGAGAAACCATTTTCTGAACTTGTTCAAGGGCATCCAGCGGTCTCAAATGTACTGTACGTCCACACCAAAAAATGGAGAAAATTTTTTCCTCTAAGAGAAAATTGGTGGGATATTTGTGAAACATTTTCGAGTTTGCGTAAAGTCACCTATGATGTGATCTTTGATTTACAGGGAAACAGCAAATCAGGGCTTATTGTGGGAATGGCTAAAGGCATAAAAAAAGTAGGATTTGGATGGAATTCTGTGCCCGAATGGCCAAATTTGCTTGTCTCAAACGTGAAGTTCGATCCTCCTGTGGGCTATAATATCCGAGAGGATTATCTTGCCATCCCACAGCAATTTTTCAATGATTTCACTTACGTTCCTCAAAAGATCTTATTGAATATTTCTGAAGAAAACCAAGCTTGTGTGAAATCTCTATTAACTTCCGGAAAAACTGTCTTGGTTTGTCCAGGGACAATTTGGCGCAACAAGCAGCTTCCCGAAAAGACGTTGATCGAACTGCTGCGCATGATCCAAGAAAGATTTGCCTGCCGTTATTTGTTTATTTGGGGGTCTTCTGACGAAAAAGAGATGGTTCAAAGACTCCATACACAATTGATTCAAAATAGCCAAATCGTCGATAAACTTCCTTTGCCTCTCTTACAAAATCTGATGAGTCAAGTTGACCTTGTGTTGGCCATGGATTCTCTTCCTTTGCATTTGGCTGGCACGACTGGTACACCCACATTTAGCATTTTTGGGGCTTCATTAGCCTTGAAATACCAGCCGTTAGGGACACAAAGCCACGCTTTGCAAGGAAGCTGCCCCTACGGTCAAACTTTTACCAAGCGCTGTCCAAAACTACGCAAGTGCTCATCTGGGGCCTGTATTCAAGAACTTTCTGCAATAGACATTTTTCAGTCTTTTCAGGCACAATGCTCTCGCTATTTGGGCTAACGTCACTATTTTACACGTTTGAACGCAGGTTTCTTATGACAATTAAATTCGATTTTTCGGATGGTAATTTTCAATCCAATTTAGTTAAAGCAGCTAAAGATCCTAAATTTGTCATGACAACAAAATTCGGGGTGCGGAAAAAAGATGGGAGATTAAAAGGATGTATCATATATGTCCTTAATCTTGTTCTCAAACCTTTTAGAAGAAGTATTGCTTCAACAAATGCCGAAAAATCTTTAGCGACTGCCCAAAAAACGATTGAATCTGCTCGCGAGATATTTTCCGATCTGCAAAATTTCAGAAATATGCATAAAATTTTGGAACGCACCATTTTTCTCGCCAGAATCGATCAGGCAGAGAAAGAAAAAATGATGGCAATTTTGAACTCTAAAATTTTCCCTTCAGAAGCATTCCTAGAAGATGCACAAGAAAATTTAAAAAATCTAGAAACTATCAATTCTATTCAGCCTGCAAGTGAATTAGAAAAAAATGAAATCAAAGGCAAAGTAGCCAATATATTTCGATTTTTGGATTCCATTGATTCAGATATCATTCATTCACATCTCAATGAATTAGCCGAAGCCGTTGGAAAATATGGTTCTATTTCTATGGTGAATGAGGTATTCAAACGAATTAATACTGAACCCAGCTCTAAACATTTTATTTTTGTTAAAGCTGCAATTAGCGGCACTTTCTTATCAAAAAACAAAGAAATTTTAAATGCTATCCAACAAGATGTTAGATCTTTGGCAAACGGAGAGTTTTTATTTCATGCCGCGATCGTGTACATAGCTTTGGAAAATGAACTTGATCTTTCTGATGATTTTTTTAACTTTGCATTTGATTTTTGCAAACCGACTTTACAAAGAGATGATAACGAAGTTTCCGGATTATTTTTTCTTATGGATTGCCCAATAAATAAGTATAGTCTAGCTTTTGCGGAAAAATTTTTGACTAGGTTTCCCCATCTAGTAAATCACCCAATAAATCATGTGCATCCAATTCTTTTGGCGATAGCAAATAATTCAGTGGCATTAATTGAGCTATTTCTGGAAAAGGGTGCAAATCCTAATATTCAAATTCCCAAGTTAAAACTGATTCAATTAGTATTAAAAGATCCCCTTTTGTATCCGATTGCGGAAAGATTAATCAAAGCAGATACATCTAAACAAACCTGGTTGGATGCCGGATTAATTGAAGTGAGCGAGAAAGAGACCATTTCTTTAGAAAAAGTTCTCGAAAGATTTAAGGCGACTTATCCTCTTCCAGCATCAATTTAATGTGAGGAATGCCCATTTGTGAGTAAGTTGAAATCCACATTATCTTCCACTAGGGATATCGCTTTTTCTACTTTTGGAAGGTCTTCCATACGGATTTTGGCGATATAAGAAGTGATCATTTTTAAAGCATCGTAGCTATGCAAGGGAGCATATAAAGTGGGGATGTCTACCCGTCGAATTTGTTCGCAAATTTCTTTGCTTGGCGGATGTCTACCAGTTAAAATCATTCCACCTTGAAAATCCGTGCCATCCATTTTAGAGGCAGCTAGGTGCTGTTTCAAGACCGAATGAATAATATCTTCACGACTAGCCGGCGTAATCACTAACTCATTTAGAATCACTTCTTCTTCATAAGCTTCAAGGGAAGAGGCAGCTAAACGAGTGTGTTTAAAATGGCGATAGCGATGCTGCTCGCCAGCAAATAAGGTGGTATCAAAAAGATATTCAAAGTCTTTAATGGTGGGATTATTTAAAAATTCGTTGTAAGGAATGCATCCTGCCAAAGGGATGTTCCATTTTTTAAGCAAGCGAGGGAAGTAATGCAGAATCATCTCCCTCTTTTCCTCATAAACGCGATTAAGAATAACTCCGCGGACTTTAACCTTATGTTCTTTGCACAAAGCTAAGTTTAAAGCAAGTTCGTCATAAGCCGAGCCAAGTCCTCCAGAGGTTACGATCACCATTTCAAGACCCAATAAAGAGGCAACCTTTGCATTGCTTAAATCGATGATAGAGCCTACTCCAACATGTCCCGTACCTTCCACAATGGTGTAGTCATTGGCTTTGGAGATTTTCTGAAAAGAGTGCTTAATTTTTTGCGTCATGCCTTCTTCAGTGACTTTACCCTCAATAAAATCTCTCGTAAAACCTTGTGGAATAATCACAGGACTCATATCTGCCCAGGGATCTTCTAACTGAAAGGCGTTTTTGAATAAGATCACATCTTTATCAACCGTCACATTTCCTTCAATAGTCACATGTTGTTGACCAATAGGCTTGATAAATCCAACTTTGGAATACCGTTTTTTTAAGCCCGAAATAATTCCTAGACATAACGTTGTTTTGCCAATGTTTTGTCCTGTGGATGCGATAAAAACTGAGGATTTTGGCATTTTAACATTCCTTGTTGGCAAGTCAAACTATGAAAGCTAAGGCAAAAAAAGGCAAGAACTTGATGAGAGAAATCGGGATTCATGATAAATTGCTTCTTTTTGATTTTAACTTGGGGTGCAAAATGACACAAGCGGATGAAAATTTGCTGGGCAAAATTCGAGAACTTCTAGACGTTTTAAATACATTGCTGGGGCCCAATGGATGTCCTTGGGATCGCGAACAAACGCTTGAAACCCTCCGTTCAACTCTTTTAGAAGAAGCTGCTGAATGGATTGAAGCTGTCGATTCAGGGGATGTTAATCATATGGAGGAAGAGCTGGGCGATCTCTTTTTAAATCTTTTCTTTATCACCAAATTAGCTGAAAAAGAAGGAAAATTTAGAATGGCAGAGCCTGTTGAGCATATTATTGCAAAGCTGATTCGCCGCCATCCCCATGTATTCAGCACAAAAAAATTGGAGACCGCGGAAGAAGTTGCGAGTCAATGGGAAGCAATTAAAGCTCAGGAAAAGCAAGAAAGAAAAAGTGCTTTAGATGGGATTTCAAAAGCGCTTCCAGGTTTAACGCGTGGAATGAAAATAGGAAAAAAAATCAAAAAGACAGATTTTTCCCTAGGGAACTTTAAAAGCATTTCTTGGGATTGTGCCGATGAAGAATCGGTCGGAAAGATGCTATTTTCTCTCGTTTTATATGCGGAAGAAAACAAAATTGATCCTGAAATAGCTTTGAGAAAAACACTTTCTAACGTTGAAAAGCATTTTCGTACTTACGAGGGAACAATAGAATGAGACAATTTACAACATCCGTTTACATTTTAGAAGAACAGAAAGTTCTTCTGATCTTTCATAAAAAACTGCAAAAGTGGTTGCCTCCTGGAGGGCATATAGAGCCAAATGAAGCTCCTCCAGAAGCAGCTAGACGTGAAGCTTTAGAAGAGACAGGATTAGAAATTGGTTTTTTTCTACAAGAAAATGTTTGGATAGAAAGATGGAATGCGACAAGCTTTGCTCGTCCTTATCTGTGTCTAACCGCTGAAGTTCCTGCTTATCGGGAGCAGCCGGCACACCAACATTTAGATTTTGTTTACTTGGGATTTCCATTAAAAGGAGAAATCACACAGAATGTTGAAGAAACGGAAGGAATTCGTTGGTTTACAGAATCTGAAGTCGAATTATTAAAACCCGACGAAGAAATATTTGTCGAAACTCAACAAGCTTTGCGGAAGATTTTTTCAGAAGATTTAGCAACATTTAAAAAATCCCATTTGTCTACTGCTGGGACTATTTGAACGAGGAGCTATGCATGAAAGAGAGCTTCTGTATGCCACTCTTTATAGAAGCAAAAATAACCATTGCAGTTAACTCACTATTTGGTTAACCTTTTACTTTCAATCTATTCCTCTTTAAGCCGGGGACCTCATAGAATGAAACAGTCCGAACCAGGTCAGGACAGGAATGTAGCAGCCTTAAGGATGTTGTTTGTGCTTTGAGACAATCTCCGGCCCTTTTTTTCAAAAAATTCAATTCTTTTCTATAAAGAATACCTTTAAAAATTATGAGAATGATTACCCTTTTTAAACTTTTAAAATAGTGGTGATAAAATGCATGTACCATCACGATAGTGAACGTTTGCATATGGTATCGACAAGTCAAAGCTCTCCATTAACTTTTTTCTGTTATTATTTCTCTATTTTGTTCTGCATCCTCAATTTCGCTTATAATTAAAAATTTTGTAAAGCTGTGTTAATGAAATAAAATATTTTTTTAGGGTGTTTCCTCATTGTAGCCTGATAAGATTTTGTAAAAGGTTATTTTTTTACAAAACTTTAAAAATGAGAGATTGCGGAATGATCGAGATAAAATGTGTTTGATTTCTGCAGGAGAAGTCTTATGACTTCTCCTGCATAAAAAAAAGGAATTTTAATGTGATAAATAAGTGTTTTTATTCATCCATCTTTTCTTTACCTTTGTCTTTTCGTTTTCTTTTCGCAAGAGGTTCTTCGGGTTCTAGAGAATCTTTACTCAACGAATCCGCTGGTTCTATCTTCGTTTCTTTAAATTCGAACTTTCTTTTTGTTTGCGTAAAAGAGTCAATAGATGTGGTGGGTAACCAGGCCATGATTTGCATTATGCTATTGAAAGAAAGGTTTCTAGACAATACATGATCTAGGAATTCTCGAGTATAACCATTCATTTTAAGCGCTTTTATAAACGGGAAAGTCATTTCCGAAAATTGAAACATATTTGAAACATTTGGTAAAATCGAAGCAAGAGCTCTTTCACCTAAAAACGTTCCTAAAGAAGCGGCTTCATGTCGTTTACGTTTCTCTAAAATTGAAAAGCAAATATTTTTAACGGCCTGTTGAGTAACATTGATAGGGTATAAAGCAAAAATTGTTTCTAAACACTTAATTTTACTTTCAATAGCCATCAAAGGTGCATTTAGGAGTAATATACCGATCTTCTTAAGATAAGTATTTCTTTCTTCTTGTGCTTCTACTTTTTGTAAGGCTTTTGTATTTTCTTTAAGTAAAAATGTAAAAATATCTTTCGATTCATTTTCGAAGTATATTTTTAAATGTTTGGCTCCAAGTGCATCATAAGCCTCCTTCCAAGCACTTATTTTGTTGAAAACAATTTCATTTAAGCATCTGGTAGAGGATTGAGTAAGTTCAAAATCTGCTAATAATCGTAAGGCTTTATTTAAAGGATAAAGTACAGCTTTGTGTGTTTTTGATCTACCTAAAAGGCGATGAACTTCTTTAGCCTCTCCACGAATTAAATGAACTGCAAGTAAGGATGGTATCATCCGATCTTTAATATTTTTTAAGGAATCTCCTTTTTTTGTTTTGCCCCGGTGAAAGCCTTCAACGAATTTCAAGACATCCGGTAGACATTCTTCTTGTTTTGAATGGATCAGCAAATATTCTAGTAGGTCAATTAAATTTACTGGGAAAGATTGCTCATCTTGATAATTTTGTAGAGGCAAGAAGAATTTATTTCCAATTTCTAGACTTATTTTGATAGGCTGCTTACAGGCATAATGAATAAGTTGAATATATAATTTTTGTTTGAGTTTTGAGTCATGAAGTAATTCAAGTCTCCCTAGCAGCTCAGAAAATAGTTCGAGCTTGTTTCCTGTCTGAGCATGTTCGAGATCGTTAATGATGACTTCTAAAAACATGTTGCGTGTTTTTTTTCCGAATCGTCGATTTAATTCTAAAGCATTGGCTAGACCGTTCTCACCCTTTAAAATTTCTTGCATCAACATGGTACGAAAAGCGATTTTGTCAAAAGCCTTTTGATTTGATAGCCGATTTTCTTCATCACGTAATGCACACAATGCGGCATCTATTTGATTAAGGCGAAGATATTCAATGACCTTTTCTGAGAAAGAATAATCAAATTCTTGTTTTTGCTTGGAATGTTCTTTATGCATGATTAAGTTATTTTTAACATCGTCAGTTAATCTATCCTGCATGGCTTGTACAAATTCAGGAAAACGATCTTCATATTCGGTAAAATCCAAGGCTAAATCCAAGGTAATTAATCGAAAATGATCAAGTAACTCTATAAAATCTTTTAAGAAACGTTGATGATCCTCATTATCTTGAGAAAGATCTAAATGATGAAAAGTTTGTAAAAGGCGGGAATTGTAAAGATAATATGGATCCGCTTTTTTTGTCGAATCTTGCAATCCCTGATATATATGTAAAAATTTTACTAGCATTTTTAGCCACTCTTCTGGGTCTTTGGTCGCTTGGAGTGCGGATTGAAAGGTACAGAATATGCTATGGAAAGCAGTATTAAGGATATAAGCATGTTGATTATTTTTGGGGATCGTCCATATTTTGGGAGGAGCTCGCAAAGCCGGGAGCGGGAATGACAAACCTTTGGTCTCTATATTCAAAATACAATCACAAAATGTTTTTGAGACTTCAGCGGCTTGATTTGAAGAGATGTTATGAATCATTGCATGAAATGCAAAGGAGGCGAACACACTTTCCTGAACACTAAAGACTAGGGATGCTTCTTGTTTTTCAATTGTTTTATTTAATATTAGTGAACCCCAGTCAAAATGATCTTGTAAACATGATTTGGAGATATTTGCTGCGCTATCAATGATTTCAAACAGTTTTTTTGCAAGAAAGGGGTCTCTGATATTTTTTGCTAAGCTGATAAAACTATGGAGGACTAAGTAATCTCCTTGTTCATATAATTTCGGAAGTGCATCTGTGAACGATAGGGATAGGTCTGAGTTGAAGCGTTGGGGAAGTGTATCTTTAGATGATAGGAGAAAGCTGGGATTTGAGCTTAAATAATCCTTATCGCTAAGTACTTCAAAAAAATAATAGAGACATTTTTGTCGTTTAGCACAATGTATCCCATTAGGTCCCATAATCCAACCGAATATTTCTTCAATACTGCTTTCGGTTGTTAAAGACATGAACTTATGCAACTGCTCTTTTACTTTAGTATTGGATCGATTACATGTAATTAACATGTAGCAAGCGTATTTTCTCTGATTTAAATCAAAAGCATCGTTATTGACAATCTCTTCAAACTGTTTTAGTTGGTATTCATTTGGTAAGTTGTCACCAAGAGAAATCGTCAGCAATAATACTTGCAAATATTCTATCGAAAAAAAACTTGCAAATTGATAAATCTCGGGGAGTAAAGAAACTGAATTTTGCATTATGGGTTGAAAGTATGCATAGAAACTATTTTCAGAGTTTTTCTTAATCGCACAATCAATGACAAAATCTAGAACGGCGGCGCTAAATTTCAATCGAGCTTCGCTCAGTTTCGATTCATCTGATTCTCCATAAGCAAAAATTTCTTTTAGGATACCTAAGTTGTCAAGGATCCGATTGTCAATTACACGTTCGTGTCCATCTAAAGTGTAAATCTTCACATAAGTAATGGATTGTGAGTGATTGTCTGAATTGTTTAAAGAAAATGCTTGATAATCAAGGGGGGCTGAATGAAGATTTGGAGGGACTTGCATGAACATCCTTTTTATTATTGATTAATTTAGGGGAGGATGAAAATTTTAACAATTTACAATAAAAAATGCAATTGTTTTGCTGATTTAATTTCAGGTAGGAGTGACTATGTGTTTTTATGTATAAATTAAAATGTTATTATCTATTTAATTAAGCATATAAAATAAATAAGGTGTGAGAAAGTTATTCCCACACCGATCTTTTTTGTTTTGGCAAGATGGGTTGTTCATTGATAGGGGTTTTTTCAATAATCGGTCGGCGTGATCCAATGAAAACAACATGGCTAATTCCATTATCTCCCCAAATAAAGCGGCAAGCTTTTTCACATAGCAGAAGAGACGTACGATTTTGTGAAAGCCAATTAAAAACAGGAGCAAAAATGAGTTTCGGGATTTTCCATAGGTTTCCAAAAAAACGATTGCTATTCCATTCCATCCATTTTTTTTTGATTCCATTAGTTTTTTCGAGATATTTTTTTTTATAGATCGGATCTTGAGAGGCCCGCACAAAATGGGATGGAATTTCAAAAAAATCTCTCAGCTGAATATATAGGCTGTGATGGCTATACACAATTTTATGAATCTTAAATTCTGTTTCCGCTAATCCTAAAAACCGTTGCAATGCATCTTCAGAATAAATATCAACGGGTGTCGAGCAAACAGCAAACCCTTCGTTAGTATTTAAACGAGCAAGTTCAGAAAATAAGATCCGAAAATGGTTTGAAGGGAGATAGGCGATGACTTCTGTGCAAATGACAAGGGGATATTCTCCATCGAGCAAAGAGGTGAAAGGAAGATGGCTTTGAATAGGCTTGATCTTTTCAGAATGAAATATTTCTAAGTGTTTAAGGGCAGATGGTGCGATGTCCACCGCATCTACTTGCGAGCCCATTTGGCTTAGTTTTTCCGAAAAAATCCCATATCCACAGCCGAGATCAGCAGTTTTTTGGGGGGGGGTGGGAAAAAACTCTTGGATGAGATTCCATGTTTGATCTATGCGTTCACGCTCCATGCAATTGCGTAAGGGATTAAATTGCTCTGGATTATTTTGCCACATTTTTTCAAAGTGTTCTTCTGCTTGCTTTTTTTGTTGATTCAAATTTGAGGAAGCACTTGGTTTAGAATCTTTTGGAGGAAGTATTTGTAACGCCATATTGCTTGCTTTTGTTTGTTATTTAATATTCTAAGAGGATTTCTTTGACACTTAAATTTGGGGGTTCGGAGGAAATCGGTCGATTGATATAAAGACGAAACCAAATTTCCAGAATGAGAACACTCCATAAATACTTAAAGGCGTAAGGCGAAGTTTGTAGCTGATCGATTTGCATCTGCACCCACCTTAAGGAAATAAGACCGCTTTCTACGAGAGATCCTCGCTTCAAAAGAAGAAATACTTCTCGTATTTGGGGGGTAATTAACCACTCCCTAAGAAATGTTTGACGCGTTTTTTTTGGCCGCTGAGCAACTGAAGAGGGCAAAGCAGCTTTCATAATCGCTTTTAAAAAAGAAGCTGTTTCACTTTCATCTAGATATTCAGGTTCTTGAAATGTTGCGAGATATTCAATGAGATGATGGTCTAGGAAAGGCGTACACCATTGAAGCTGATGGGCAGTTGTTAGGCGCTCATATTGCAAAATAAAACAATCGGGTAAGCGCGTTTTAACATCAAAATAAAGAAAAGAAGACGTGAGTGATTTAATTCTCTCCAAATGATGAAACTTATGCAAAAAAACTTCCGGATCAAATAATCCAGCTAATTTAGGAGCAGCTCTGGCAATTTCCCTCTCGCTAAAAATCGTATTTTTTTTCATGTAGTTAAATTGCCATGGATTTGTTCCTGCATGGCGTAGCAGAGGATAAGCCCAAGATTTATTGACGACACTTAGTAAAGGAATTAAAAAGGAGCGCATCATCTGCATGGTAAACTGTGCCAAAGGTGAAAAAAAAGATTGCTCGCGCTCTTCAGTTGTATAACGATTGTGACCCGCAAAGATTTCATCACTCCCCATGCCCGAAAACACAGTATGTGTTTTAGTTGAAGCAAGCTTAGCAAGTCGCCACGTTGCCACAATATTGGGATCTGCTAATGGCTCATCGAGATACCATATAATTTTGACTTAATCAGACAACTGATCGGATGGAGGAATTTGTTCAGTATAGTGAAGCAAATGAAACTGCTGTGCAGTTTCTTTTGCAG
>NZ_JBFWIR010000020.1:0-43408 GCF_050255895.1 Parachlamydia sp. | reverse complement strand
AAGGTGAGAACGGATTCTCCTGTAAAGAAGAAAGAAATTCTGGATGAGCAATTAAAAAAATGGAATAAGTCTACTTTCAAAGCCTTACGAAAAATGAAAAGGCTTGAGCTTCGCTACAACAAGTCCGAATCGAACATGTGCGAAATTTACAGTCCGGGTGGTTTTCGCTCAATAATGAATCCGTATGGAGTTTCCTCAACAGGCCTTAATCTACACATGACAGGGTTTGATATTCAGCGAAAACATACCATTCATGCATCAGAAATGGGGAATCCACAAGCTAGATTTTTTGGAGGTTTTTTAGGCAAGAGAGCAGAACCTTATCAGGGTGCAAAAGAGTCTCCTTATCTGGAAGATGGTTGGGGGAGGATGTTTGGGAAGGGAAATAGTTCTGCAACAAATTTAAATTATTTATTTGGGTTGGAGGATTCAAATCCAGTTGATGATTTGTTGATGATCTCCACAGAAGTTAAAGAAGAAAATGGTCGAGATTATTCCCCCAAAAATGTTCAAAGTATCTTAGACCTGGCTTTGCAAAGATTTGACTTTTTCGAGGGCCCTGATGAACAAAGACGTCTAGTCGCGGCCCTTTTCCGTCCCCATGTCATACAAAGAGCCCTACGTTTATATCCAGAGTATTTTTTAGAACGGGCAGATCTATTGCACGAAGCTCTTCAACAAGCCATCCAACAAGGCCATCATGAACGGGCTGGGTTTTTATTGTTTTTGTGTTCGCAGATTGTCAACCATGCTCAAGCTGCTATGAAGTGGACTGATGTGGATTCTAAAGACCCTTATGTCTCAGAATTCCAAACCCCTCCAGCAGATCCCGATGTCCTTCAAGAGATAACTGAACGTTTGCCGAGTTTTTATACGGAGAATCCCGTGAGTAAGAAGAGGTATCTAACTTACTTGCTTGGGCGTTTGCAGCATCAGAACGTTTCATCAGAAGAACAATTAAATTTCTCGGCATATTTTGTAAGCTTTTTTGCCAATCATGCTGATGCGAATTTTCCTGAAAAGTTGGATTTGCTAAAAGATCCTAACACGTGTGCCAATTTGCTATTGGCCATAAATCGCCTGCAAAATTTGCAGGAACAAGTCACCATTCCATTCTTGGCTCATATGGGCATCGAATGGGCAGAGAAAATACTTTTTCCGTGGATGCTAAAAACCTATTCAGCTGATGACTGGAGCATGACTTTAGATAAATTTGTAGAAACCTCTCAAGGGATAATCCTTGGTGCAGGAGGGTGGAGTCCCAATAGGAAGAGTCCCCACGTTTGGGAAAAGGGAAAGACACAAGTCGATATTTCTTCCATGCGAATTATTTTGATTGAAGGAAATAGGCCAAATGGCGTCCAAACAGGATTGCCGAAGGATTTAGTGCAGTCTTCTGAATATCAGTTTCTTTTTGGCGATAAAAAGTTTTACGGTACTGCCCAAGTTGGAAAGGCTGCGGATGAACGCGTTTATCATTTTGAAGATGATCAGAATCGTCAATTTAGAGCTTTTTGCAGACAGGGTGATGAGCTTCCAGTGATTGAGCAAAAATTTTCAAGTGAGACTACCGGTTTAAAAAAAGATCGATGGTATCGCTTTTGCTTTCCTCAAGCTGAGGTTACTGACAAGCCATTGTCCGGAATTGAGCAGAAGCTTTCTTCCCAAGGAATGTGGGTGGATAGTCGCCATCCAAAAAAAGGCTTAGCTTTTTTACCTTTAAATGCCTCAAATACAACTCTTCAAGACGTTTTTTATTTAGAATTTGACCAAAAAAGTCGTTTAAAAACCATTAAAAATCAGCGAGGCCAACAGGTTGTGAATGAGCGGCGCAACTTATTAACAAAAGTGATGGGACCGACTGCCAGTCAGGATATCCTGTTTTTGCGAGGTAAGTGGGCTCAAAGGATTACGGAAATTCGATTTTTAGGTCTTGGAATAAATCTCAAAGAAAGCAAAAAACAAGGTCCCTGGAAAGTTGTTTCTGGGCCTTATCAAGGGTTTGAGTGGAATATTGGGGGAGATGAAAAAACCAGGCGTTTGCTCTCTTCATTAGATGCTTCTTTAGAGGAATTTGGATTGCCTTTAACGGATCCTGAGACCGGCGATATGCATCTTTTACTTTGGCCCCAGGAGGTTACTAAAGATGCTCAGGGCAGTTTGTTATTTCATAAAAATGAGACTCTTGCAAAGCCTCTAAAGGTTCGCTTTTCAGATCGTTTACCTCCTCAAGGATCCAGTGCAGGATTTTTATACTTAGCTTATTTGTTTGGTACTAAGCAAGATTATCAACATGCCTTTTATTTTTTAGAGCAAGCTTTACAAGGCAGGCTAGAATCTGCAGATGAATTAGAAAGCTTTTTGAAAGTTATGGAACTTTTTCAAAAGTTGCCAGGCAATTCTGTACGTAGCATTACGCTGAAATTAAAGGCTGAACTGTGTGGCCGGAAAATTGTGCGACAACAAAGCCAGAAAGGGAATTTTTCCCCTGAAAATTGGCAAGCGTTTCTCGGGGATTCTCAATATATTGCGGATTTATATAGAAAACGTGAAGAACATTTTGAGCACTCTACTTTTAATCCAGAATCATTGGAAAGTTTTATTAAAGAGAGTTTTCAAGAGCTTCGCCTCACTGAAGAAGAACTTGAAGAAATTGGGCATGTGCAAGTTGAATCTTTGCGTGATTTAACTCAGGAGCAAGACCATTTTAAAACTTTGCAAGCGCAAGAAACCCCACTCGACTTAACCGAAACGCAGCTCAAGGCTTCAATTGGGGAGCTAAGTGAATTTTTGCTAGCAAGTGTGCAAAAACCCCCGAAGCATCCTGAAGAACTTTTGGCTAATCTTCATCATCTTGATTCAAATGTTTTATCGGAACATTTTTTTAGTTTTTGGAATTTAGTCATCGATAAAAAATTAAAAAAAGAAGATTTGATCGGTTTATTCGCCCCTTTAGAACAAAAGGACAGCAGATCAAATACTGAAATGGAAAAGCTTGTAGGAGGAAGTCTTGTAAAAGGGATAAAGGGAATCATCAAAAGTTCCAAGGCGTTGCTGACAGTGGGGCATTCACAGAAGATCGAATCTTTAGCGATTCTTTTGGTCGCTTTGACGGAGCTTCCTGATAGCGATAAACAAAGGCTTAAATTTGATGTTAATCATCTTTATCAAGCCAAACAAAAACTGCCATCTCATTTAGTGTCTTTAGGTGTAAAATTAATTCGAAAGAATAATCGGGAGCTTATTCAAGCTAAGACGCAGATCCATAATCAAATTCATCATGTTTTATCTCAGAGAAAGGAAAAAGAGCAAAAAGTTGCTTCAGAAGATCTTGTAGATGATCAAATTCAAAATAGTTTAAGAACTCTCTATGCTCTTGAAGCAAATCGAAATTTATTGGATTTAAAACGCCTTCATACACACTTGCGAAAAAATCCATTACTATTTGGTGCGGTACTCAGCCCTGTTATTGTCGAATTTTTAAGAGGATGTTCTTCTGCTCAGCAGATTCCTATTCATGCATTTGTCGAATCGATTCGAGCAAGGCATCGGCTGAATGTGATTTCAGAACTACGCGAATCTGAGTTGAGTAAGCGGATTCAAGCTTTGGAGCAAACACTGCGATCAAAGAGGTTCCAAGACAAATGGCCAGAAATAGATGAGGTTGGTGTTTGTGAGATTTTGCATCCAAAAATTGCTGATTTGACAGACCATTTGTTGGTGAGCACTCCCCCAAAATTAGCATTCATTTCTACAGAAGGGATTGAAAATGCGCATCAAGAAATTCAAAAGGCTTTACAAACTTCTCAAGGATTGATTGAGCAGAACGAAAATGAATTGCTTATGCAAGGTGTGCAAGGTGCCGCCAAGAATCTTGCGATGAGCCACGATCAAAATCAAATTTATGATCCGGAATCATTCAAAGCATTAAAAGACATTTTCGAGTTACATAGAAAAGGTCTGATGCAAGCTTCTCAAGGAAAACGGGAAACCATTTTAGGTTTTTTACGAAAGAAAGAACATTTTCTGAAACTCCCAAAACACATCCAATGGGCTGTCAAAAATGAAGAAACAGTAGGAGAAGCTGTTTTACTTAATCATGCGATCAATGCGTACCAAAGCCTGCTGTTAAATATTCCATCTTTGGAAAAAGAGATCTCGGAATTTTTAATGATCGATACAGAAGCTGAAATGTTAGGACAACCAACAAACGCGATCTTAATGCAAATGGAGCAACTTTTAAAGTTCAAAAAACGAGATGATGAGTGGATGCAAGAGTGGAGTTTACAAGCCTTTGCCTTGCAAAAACTGGTCAAAGCGGCTTCTGATCGAGAGTTATTCTTGGTTGGGGAAGGAGCGGATAAAGGAAAACTGGCTGATCCTCGTTTTAATCGCAAATTTTTAGTCACGCAATGGCGAAATAAAATTTATTTACGCCAAGAACAAATGGATATGGCGCGAGAAATGGAGAAAAATCCCTCCGCCTATTATGAGCTGCGGATGGGACTTGGAAAAACTTCTGTGATTCTTCCTACTGTGCTGCTCCTCATTGCAGAAAAAGGGCAATTACCTGTTGGAATCGTTAAAGAAGAATTATTTAGAGATAATTTAGAATCCCTCGATCAGAGTACCCGTGCGATGATGCAACAAGCAGCTTGTGAGTTCACATTTGATATAAATGCAGGAACAACTCCAGCGGTTTTAGCGGAGCAGTACTTGCGTTTGTTAAAAGCAAAGGAAGAAAAAGGCTACATTTTAACAACCCTGCATACGAAAGCTTCCATTGAGCACAGGCTAGGCCTACTGCGTGATGAGATGGCTGCACAAGTGAGAAAAGCGAAAGTTCAAGGTAACATCGAGCAAGCATTGCCTTTGTTACATACTCCGCAAAGAGAAGTCTATTGGCTAGAAAAAATGCGGGCTCTCATCAACGGAGATTCAAACTTTTTTGGTTTTGACACTCAGACCATCATTGATGAGGTAGATGACGTTCTCAATGTGATTAATGAGGATAATCTGGCCTTAGGAAAATCCGTTCCTTTGAATCGCACTGTAATTGACATGATGGAAATCCTTGTTGAAGTTATCTACACTTCATCCGATTCCGAAGTAAAAAAACTGCGAGAAGCGATTCAGACAAAACAACAAGCCGCATTACGAACATCAGATGTTAAAGAGATCCTCTTGCCAGCTTTAGCAAAAGAAATTCTAAAAAATGATCATTTTCAAACCCTTATTAGTGGCTTAAATGCGGATTCAGAAAGTCTTTTTGTTGAATATCTATGTGGAAACAAAGAAAGTCTTCCTCCAGAGTTTCCGGCGCCTAGTTTAGACGAAGAAGACAGCTTTCAAAGAAATGTGGGTGCATTAAAGCACATTTTGCAGACTACACTGCCGATTGCATTAAATCAAAATCCTGGTATTGATGTTGCGGTAAAAAAAGAAGACGGATTTACCGTTGGCCCGCAGGTGAGTGGACAGGATAAAAAAGATGTGGTTTATGGGGATGAGTATGATGTAATTGTGAATCATTATTTAGCCTATGTTTCCGAATTGCCTACCACAGGTGTGATTTCTCAAGCTTTGAGTTCTTTAAGGGAGAAATTTCCAGATGAATTTTCAGAAATTTCTCGACAAGCCTTTGTCGCTGGGGAAAAAAATCTGATCAAGTTTTTGAATCGTCCAGAAAACTGGAAAGAGAGGCTTCTTATTTTACGAGCAGAGATTTTAGAGTCTCAGAGAATCAAACGTTCCGAAGAAGAAATGGTAATCAATGCTCAAGAATTAGTTTATGGGCAACAATTTGGAGGAATGACCGGAACATTAAATGCTTATCTTCTGCCTGAAACGCAGGGAAAAACAGCAGATTACACACCCCGCCAAGTTGAAGGTGAAACGTTATTGCGTATTGCAGGAAAAGAGAAACCTCCAGTTGAGGTTGCTCCAGATGACGAATTAATCGCTAAAATGGCTAGTTACCTGGTAGATTCTAGCTGCAAGGCTTTGATCAATGAAGGAATGTCATTTAGTGGGAAAAATGCTGTCCAGGTGGTTGATGAATTACGCAAAACTTCTGCAGGGAAAAATCGAATATATATCTTGATTGACCCTGAAACTCGGAAACCCCTTATCTGGCGTCCTGGAGTGCAAGAACCGCAAGAAATCTCAAAAACTGCTATCCAGGAGATGCTCACTTCGAATGCCAAATTTAAAAAAGAGTGTGTGTTTTATTTTGGACCTCCAGATACACGTGGGACAGATTTTGTCATCCCAACAGGATATGGAGTTGTTGTGTATGGACCAACAACGACGATGTCTAGCGCCGTGCAAGCCTGCTGGAGGCTACGAGGATTAGGGGTGCAGCATCATTTAAAATTCTTATGTCCCGGATCTGTGGCTAAGCGGATTAATGAAGAAACGCAGAAAGATAAAGATCAAATCACTTGGCTAGATATTTTCAATGATATTAAAAAGCAGACGCTTGAAAGCCAAAAGGGACTTAATTTGAAAGCAGCCCAGGAAAAAATACAAGCAATCATTCCGGTTGGGATTCGCAATCTGCTCAGTGAGCATCATCCTGAAAAAGATTCAGCCTCTTATTGGGATCCCTCTCATTCAGCAGGTCGCCTAGTTGACACGATTTTGGATACAGAGCTTCATCTTGTGGTTCGAGAGTTTTTATGTAATTCTAAAGAAAGCCATCCTGTTCGAGACTATTCTCCAACCTCCTTAATTCCTATTCAAAAAGAGATGGCCAACACGATTAAGCAACAAAGAGAACTCCTAGAAGAAATTGAAGAGCGTATTGCAAAAATCAAAGAAGAAATGCGTGAATCCGAAATTCTAGAGTATGCCGAGCATCGTTTTACTTCTGTAGAAAATCAGCTAGAGGAGATGAAGCAGAGAATTGATGCTTATGAATTAACATTTAAGACTCATCTAGAGATGCACAAAAAGTACCTGCCAGAGCATGTCCCCAACAATGGGTCAGCCGTCGCTACATCACAAGCACAAGTTCAAGAAGCCCAACAACAACAGCAGCAACAGCAGCAGCAACAACAACAATTGACAGCCATAAAACGTGCGGATAGGAATTATCACAATTATCAATATGATTATTGGGATTTCGTAAAAGATTCGCATCCGTTTTACCAAATAGGAATAGACGGTACGAGCATGGGACTAAAAGAAAAGCTTGATGCGCTTCCTGGCTTTGATGAAGATGTGATGTTTTCAAAACACATGGCACTAGTTTTAGCCCTATTGCCGACGGTGACAGGGGCTCCTTTGGGACGCATACTAGTCGTTGAGGATGAAGTGACCTTAATTTGTACCGAAGATTTTCATTTTGCATTGGAGAAAATTAAAGGACAACAAGCCGCCGTATTTTCTCTTCTAGATGGAGCACGTTATCCAGCGGGAATAATGATTAATGAATATGGTGAAGAGATTCCAGATATTACAAACCCAGCACTTATACGCAAAATCGTCCAAATAAAATGGCGTCTTGGTTACTTTTCATATTCGAAAATGGAAGAGAATGTTTTAAAAGAATGGTTAGAGGAGCTATCGCATGAAGAAGTAAAAATTCACTGGAAATGGTTGAATCAAAGTTCTAATAAGTTCCAAGTTGAACTCTTTAAAAAATGGTGCCCACATTTAAATAAGGTTGTTTGAGAGATTCTTTTATCAAGTGAAGGGCCCCCCACGAAGAGCCCTACATGTTTATTTTGAGAACCCTACATTAACATTGAAAATTGGCGAAAGATTTCCAGAATAAAGATGGCGAAAAAAATCGTCATTATAATTGCCAGGGATGTTTTTCCACCCCTTACAACAAAGGGGCTCGTTTGTTTTAAATGATAGCGAGATCTCCAGGCCATTAAAGCAGGCAAAACTCCAAAAAGAATCACCGTAATAAATCCTCCGGCATATCCAAGAGCTGTCAGGAAAATATGGGGATAAGTAACGGCAAAAGGAAGAGGTGAAAGCAGAACCGCAGCGCATAAATAGGCGCGTGTTTTTCCTTCATTTTTGACGCTTAATCCATCGCTGAGAAAATCAATGCAGCTTAGTGCTGTGGTGATCAAAGAAGTCGCAATGGCGAGAAAGGCGAATAAATTAACGGCCGTTAAAATATATGGAGATCCTGTAGCGTGCGTCAATAGGCCACTTGCCATATCTTGATTTTGAACTGTTTCAGAAAAAAGGGGATGATTGCGTAGAGGCAGCATCCCTAAGATAACCCCTTCCCAGAGTAAATAAATCCCCAGGGGGATAAGATTTCCTAAAATAATGGCTAAACGGAGTTTGCTCACGTTTCTTTTCATGTAGATTGTCAGACTTGGAATCAGATTATGATGTCCAAATGATATCAACATTAAAGGAACGGTGGCAAAGGCTGTTGACCATTCTTTTTCATGCAAAGATTGCATTTCAATGTTGGGCATGCCGAGTAAAATCAGAATCCCATAAGCGGCGACAAGGCCTATCATAAGGATTCGATTAAGGCGATCTATCGCATGCGTTCCCAGGTAGATCAAACAAGCAACTAAAGACATGGAAAATAGGCTGCCAAATGAATGAGAAATCGGAATATTAAGCTTGTGGAATCCATTTGCGACTATTTCACCACTCCCCGAGGCGTAGGCCACCAGAATGCAATAAAAAAGGAGAATGAATAGGATCCATGTCAAAAATTTTCCTGTTTGCCCAAGGGTAGCTTTTGCCATGCTGATCAAACTGACCTCATGATCAAAGCTCAGTGTTAGCTCCAAAACTAGTAAACCGGTACATATCATGACGAAGCATGACGCGATTAAAATTAAAGAAGCAGGAATAAAACCTGTCAGTGCGCTGACCACAGGAAGACCTAACATGCCTGCGCCAATGCAGCAGCCTGCGACTAGGAGAACACCACCTGTGGCGCTTCCTTCTTTTGCAAAAGAACTCATCATCAATCTCGATTTATGATTTGATAAAATAGTCAAAAAAAAGGCTTAAGCCTTGGATATAAAACCAAAACGGTTAGCGGCTAAATACTTAAACTAAAAGGAATTGTGGGGAAAAATATAGATAGGCTAACGCCAGGAAGAGACAAAAGAAAGGAATTGTAAGTTATGATGTAATAAAGACATCATCGTGCTCTTTTATAAATGGGTTTGGTTAAGTTGAGATTACTAAATCATAAAAAAAGACGCAAGCCTTAAAAACTAATCGGATGGGAAACGTACTCTTTTTCCCATCCGATAATCTTCAGTTTTTACGAGAGAGTAGGGCATTGCGTACACCTGCTGCGTAATCAGGATGTGCCTTTTCAAAATGACCTAGTTGTCTGTCAATGATATATTGAGGAACTCCTTGCATGGCATCTGCAACATTATTAAATAGACGTTGTTTTTGTTCGAAATTGAACAGATTAAATAAGGCGCGCGGTTGGCTGTAGTCATCATTTCCTTCTCTATGGTTGTATCGATCGGCATCCCCTGAAATTTTGAGAGGTGGTTCTCTGTATTTTTCATCTTGAACAGGTCCATTGAAAGAATTGGGTTCGTAAAAAGCATCTGCAGGTGTGCGACTTGGAAAAAACCGCATAGGCCCATCTTTATGATAATTGTGTACCGGGCATTTAGGTGCATTGACAGGCAATGCTTCATAATGGGTACCTAAACGGTATCTGTGTGCATCTGCATAGGCGAAAATTCTCGATTGCAACATTTTATCAGGGGAGTAGCTGATTCCATGGACAATGTTGGATGGGGAAAAAGCAGCCAGTTCGATATCCGTGAAGTAATTATCAGGATTGCGATTAAGTTCTAAAACGCCGACCGGATTCAGAGGATAATCGCCGTGAGGCCAGACTTTTGTTAAATCGAACGGGTTGTAAAGTGTTTTTTCTGCTTCATGTTCTGGCATGATTTGAACAAACACATTCCATTTGGGAAAGTCTCCTTTTTCAATGGCGTGAAAGAGATCCTCTTGAGTGGATTCTCTGGTTTTTCCTACGACAGCTGCTGCTTCCGCATTTGTCCAATGACGGTGTCCTTGAGCTGTTTTGAAATGAAACTTGATCCAAAAACGCTCATTCTGTGCATTAATAAATGAGTAAGTGTGTGAACCGTATCCATTCATGTATCGCACGGATTGCGGCAAACCACGATCAGACATCAAAATGGTGACCTGGTGAAGAGATTCGGGCGATAACGACCAAAAATCCCACATGGCTGTGGGTGAGCGTAAATTTGTGCGTGGGTGTCTTTTTTGGGTGTGAATAAAATCGGGAAATTTATAAGGATCACGCACAAAAAAGACGGGGGTGTTATTTCCAACCAGATCCCAATTGCCATCTTCAGTGTAGAATTTCAAGGCAAATCCCCTGACATCTCTTTCTGCATCGGCAGCTCCCAGTTCGCCTGCGACAGTCGAAAAACGGGCGAGCATGGGTGTTTTCTTACCAACTTCGGCAAAAACTTTGGCACAAGTGTATTTGGTGATATCGTGGGTAATGGTGAGCGTACCAAAAGCTCCCCATCCTTTAGCATGCACGGTGCGTTCAGGTACACGTTCTCTATTTTGGTGAGCAAGCTTTTCAACAAGCTGGTAGTCTTGAATAAGTAAAGGGCCTCTTGGCCCAGCTGTAAGCGAATTTTGGTTGTCTGGTACGGGTGCTCCAGCGGTGGTGGTCAGCGTATCTTTATTCTCCATCCTTATCCCCCTTTTAACTTGTTAAATTAAAATTAAATATAAGGATGGAGGTTTATTTTCAATAAAATTATGCGCTATTACATCCGCTCAACTGTTTGGACCCCAAGAATCGAAAGGCCCTGTTTCATGGTTTTGGCCACAATTTCACAAATTTGCAAGCGAGAGTTTTGTTGTGGGGATCCCTCGACGCGACAATCTCTGAAGAAAGCATTGAATTTCTCTGCTAAACCATACAGGTATTCGGTTAAGCGGTTTGGCAACAAGTCTGAAGCCACTTGTTCTAGGGCTTCTTCAAATTGTGCTAGATGTACCGCTAAGGAAATTTCAGAGGGATGCTCAAGTACAATCGGATCTTTAAGTTCTTCGATTTTGAGAGCCGGATTAATTTTGCGTTTAATGCCTGCCACACGTACATAAGCATACATCAAAAAGGCAGCCGTATTCCCTTCAAAGCGAAGCATGCGCTCGTAGCTGAAGGTATAATCGCCTGTTCGATTGCAAGCAAGGTCGGCATATTTTACAGCCGCGATACCCAACGTTTTAGCAAGTTTTTCTCGTTCTTCTTTTGGCATCTCAGGGGAGCGTTCGATGAGCAATTGATCTGCATGCTTGACAGCGGCTAGTAGAAGATCGATTAAACGTTCGGTTTCACCAGATCGGGTTCGAAACTTTTTCCCATCAGATCCCAAAACTAAACCGAACGGTACATGGTCCACACGTACTTTTGAAGCATCTAGATAGTGCGCTTTTTCGGCGGCTTGGAAAATCATTTGAAAATGAAGAGACTGTCCTGCATCGGTCACATAAATAATTCGATCCGCTTTTTCTTCCAGAGTCCGTTGACGAATGGCCGCCATATCGGTTGTGTCATAATTATAACCTCCATCAGACTTTTGAACCATTAAGGGCAATGAGGCGCCTTCACGGTTTTGAAAGCCTTCTAGGAAGATACATTTTGCACCATCAGATAGGGTGACAAGACCTTTGGCTTCTAGATCCGCGACAGTGTCTGCTAGCATCGGATTGTAATAAGACTCGCCTCGTTCGATAATTTTGACGTCGAGAAGATCATAGATTTCTTGGTAAGCTTTACGGGAGATATCGCAGATGATTTCCCACGCTTTCAGAGCTGCTGGATCGCCACCTTGCAAAGCGACCACTTCAAGTTGAGACGTTTTTTTAAAATCTGCGTCGCTATCAAACCGTTCTTTTGATTTTTTATACCACTGAACTAAATGTTGAAGATCGGTCTTTTCTGTCCCATCTAACACATGCGGCGTCTTTTGCTTCATGTAAGCAATCAGCATTCCGAAGGCTGTGCCCCAGTCCCCGATATGATTGAGTCGCAAGACATCATGACCTAGAAATTCAAAAAGGCGAGCCAAGCTATCCCCAATGATGGTCGAGCGCAAATGACCCACATGGAGCTCTTTGGCTGTATTTGGGGATGAAAATTCCACAATGATCTTTTGCTTATGCTGGGGTAGTTCAATATCTAAATGGGAATCCAAAAGAATGCGATGCAACTTTTGTGATAAATAAGCGGGATCCAGCGTGATGTTGATAAAACCCGGTCCTGCAATTTCCATTTTTTCGATCAGGCGAATCCCTTCTAAATTGACATCTACATGCTCAATAATACGGGTAGCAATATCTCGAGGTTTCGCACCCAATACTTTTGCCAATTTCATGGCAGAGTTGCATTGATAATGTCCAAACTGCGCTTGTGTGCTTTGGGAAATTTCCAAAGGGAGGGGCGTATTGGGATCCCATTCTGGAAAAGCCGAAAGGATGGCTGTTTGAAATTTTTGACTTAAAATATGGAGTAAAGTTGACATGTTGATAAGGCTATTTTGTTATGAGTGTTTTGATTGATTTCCCCAGCTATGGATAACGGCACGTATATCCAGGGCAAGCTCTTTTGAGAGGGCGGGATGATTTAAAAGCTCTTTAAAATCTTTTTGTTGGGCAGGATCTTTAAGGCCTTCACATGTTAAAATCAGATATGGAGCAAGAGATAGGTTGGAGAGGATATCTTTCTCCTGAAGCATCTTGAGACATGTTTGCGCCACATCCTCATCATCTTTAAAAGAAACCAAGGCAATCGCAGCCCGCTCAGTATCGTAAGTTAAGGGACGTCCTTTGAGAATTCGCATGAGAAACTCTTTGGCAGGTTCACCAATGCTCTTTAAAGCCTTTAGGGTAATTTCTTCATCAAAAACGTCCATTTCTCCAATCGATTCAAATAAGGATATAATGGCGCGTTTATCTCCAACTAGTCCCAGGCATTTTGCGGCTAAGGCTGGCGCAAGTCCATATCCAGGGAATAGGGGATCATGAAAGTCTTCTGAACGGAGCAAATCGATGAGCGCCGGAACGACCGCGTGCTTCTGATCGGCAACTGCTTGGATATCTTGTTCTTCCGATTCTCTTTCTGAGAGGATGAGATCGGCAATCAAACGAGGAATTTTGGTAGCAGAAGATTCTGTTTCATACAAAGAACGTAGCTTTTTATAAAGGTCTCTTGATTGAGCTACTTTTTCCATTTCAGGACCTGTCAATAAGAGTGCAGCTAAATTTTGCTGCATCTGTGCCTCGAGCATGGCTAATCGATTGATATCTTCTAAGGAAAAATCTTCGGAGACTCCTTTTCCTTCTTTTTCATAATAATCGATCATGGTGGGAAAATGTCCACCAAAGTGGCATTCTCGATGCATGAGAATCAAATGGTCTATCGCATTCGTAAAAGAATGCTCTTCATTGAAATCATTTTGTGGATTATGCGTCATATTATTTAACTATTAATGTGAATGGATTCATTTGCTTTTTTGAGAACAAGATTGGCATTGTAGCTTGAACGGACAAAAGGTCCGCAATACATATAAGGAACACCTATGGAATGCCCAAATTGTTCATAATGTTTAAATTGTTCGGGAGTTACGAAGGCTTTGACTCGTAGCTTTTGGCGATGAGGCTGTAGATATTGGCCAATTGTGATAATGGCACATCCGGCCTGTTGCAAATCTTGGATTGTTGCGAGGACTTGCTCTTCCGTTTCCCCGAGTCCCACCATTAAACCGGACTTAATTAAGGTGTGAGAGTTGGCTAAATGCTTTTTCATATAGCTTAAAAAAGAAAGGGTTCGATCGTAGGTGGCATGGTGTCTTACGCGTGGAGTTAATTCTCGAACGGTTTCAATATTGTGATTGAAAATGTCGGGTTTAGCATCGAGCACTAGGTCCCAAGCTGTTTCGTTTCCAAAGAAGTCGGAGGTCAGGACTTCAATTGTGGCGTCTGGGTTTTCACGTCGAATTTCTTCAACCACAGCAGCTAAATGTCCGGCTCCGCCATCTGACAGATCATCGCGCGCCACCATTGTAATTACAACATGTTTAAGGCCTAATTGCTTAACCGAATCTGCGACACGTTTCGGTTCGTTGGGATCAATCGCTTTGGGGGCTTTTGAAAAGTCGATGCTGCAAAAACCGCAATTACGAGTGCATTCTTTTCCAAGGACTAGAAAGGTCGCTGTATTTTTTGACCAACATTCCAAAAGATTCGGGCATTTGGCTTCTTCACACACTGTGTGAAGACGATTTTCTGCCACAATTTTGCTTGTAGCTCGCAGTTCTGAGCCTTTGGGGAGTTTACGATGTAGCCATGAGGGAAAACGTCCAGGTCCAACAGCCTGCTCAGGATCACGGGTTTCAGGATTTGCAGGCAAAACATTTAACTTAGAGATCTTAGGCTTAGGAAAGAGGTCAAATTTTTCTTGCGTCATCAATCAGTCCTGCTTTTTTTTCTTCGGAGGTAGATGCAATGGAGTTTCGTTGGCTAATAAGGCCGCTTCCATCCAAGCCTCTGCGACAGTTGGATGTGCATGAATTGTGTCAGCAACAGATTCAACAGTCAATTCATTTGCGATGGCGACACCCATTTCGGCGACTAAAGTTGAGGCATCGTGACCCACAACTTGAGCACCTAAAATTTGTCCCGTTTTTTTGTCCGTTACAATTTGCGCAAATCCCTCAGTTTGAATCGCTGCTTGCGATTTGCCAAGAGCGCTGAAAGGAAACGCTGAGACGGTAGCTGCATAACCAGCTTCGAGAGCCTGTTCTAAAGATAGACCGACAGTTCCAATTTCGGGGTGGGTAAAAATGACCGAGGGGATTGCGTTATAATGCATGGTGGCTTTGATTCCAGCAGCATTACTTCCAGCGACTAGACCTTGGTGTGAAGCCACGTGCGCTAACCACCATTTGGAGGCAATATCGCCCACTGCGTAAATTCCTGCAATGTTCGTTTCCATATGATCATTCACTTTGATTAACCCGTTATCTTGTACATAGACCCCGGTTTTTTCAAGACCAATTGCCGTTGTATTGAGTTGACGCCCAACAGCTACAAGGGCAATGTCAGCTGTAATGGTTTTATCCCCTGCAAGATTGACACTAATGCCGGCTTCGGTTGAGTCGATCGAATGGACCATTGCACTGGTTTCGATCGAGATCCCTTGTTTTTGAAAGGCCTTCGTTAAAAAACCAGAGACTGTTCCACTTTCCATGGGAAGAATACGGGGCATCATCTCGATAAGGATGACTTCCACGTTAAATGCGGCATATAAAGAAGCAAACTCACATCCGATGATTCCGCCCCCGATAATCGCAATTTTTTTTGGCAGTGTTGTCAAATCAAGCAATGAGGTGGAATCATGAATTTTTTTATAGTCAAAGGGGAAAGCAGGAATTGAGCGAGGCTCCGATCCTGTGGCAATAATCGTTTTGTCTGCGTAAATTTCGAGGTTGTCTTGACCCGTAATTTTGATAGTTCTTTCAGACGTGAATTTTCCATAGCCACGGAAAAGGGTGATTCGATTAGAAGCAATCAATCCTTCCAAACTTGTGCGAACTTTTTTGACCACATCGTCTTTTCGTTGAACCATTTTGGCGTAGTCGAAGGAGACAGTGCCGATTGAAATGCCAAATTCTTCCGCGTCTTTGATTTTTTGCAATACTTCTGCATTAGCGATCAAAGCTTTAGAGGGAATACACCCTCGATTCAAACACGTGCCGCCCAGTGTGTTGGCTTCGATTAAGGCGACAGACAATCCGTTTTGGGCAGCTTTAATCGCTGCGGGATAGCCACCGGGACCACCGCCAATAACGGCTACATCAAATTTTTTTTGAGTATCAGGCATACTCACCTCTGCAGATTATTCAAACGTTAGTAAATAAATCATTTAAAATGACTACCCATCTTTATAATTAAGATACAATAAAATGAATTCTTAATAAAGGTTTTGAAGCTAAGAATTAGTCATTTTCTCCAAGGGCTCTTCAGTTTTTCGAAGGGGCCGCTTTGTGAGAAGGTTAAACTTTAAGCCAAAGTTGCCGCGGCAACGCCAACCAATATAAAAATCACTGCGATAATGAGAGAAGTAGCATAATCGTAAAGATAAAAAAGGTTTGCCTCCATGCAGGCCGGCAAAAAAACAGGACCTTTCATCCGCGAAAACAATTTTTCCTTCTTCGGAATAGTCGCCAATTGAAATCCCTTTTTTCGTCATTTTCAAAAGTGTCCATTCACTATTTTTTCGATGAGCCGAGCCAATCACATAGAAACAAAAATTATGTAAAGGATTTCGAAGACTCCAACACAGGGCTTTTGATGCAGAGATGGGGTATTCAGGGCGGTAATGAGCCGTTTCTTCCTCACCAAAAATGCCATCGTCATCGTTACCAAATAAGCTCCATGTGAGCCAATGCCCCACATCATAAGGCTTGATTTGGCTGCGGTGACGAGGAATATAACGATAAAGCCAGTGGGATAAAGCCGCTTGTTTCTGTGGAGAAGGTGTTGCATCTTGAGGGAAAGATGTGTTATCTATTGTAGGATAAATGCAGGAAGAAGCTAGAAAACTGCTTGTTGGAATTTTATAAGAAGCACATCCTTCAAAGAGCAAAAATAAAATGAACCAGAATCTCATGATGTGCAGCTAATTTCCTGTATAAAAGAAAGGGAAGCTTTGAAATGTCAGAGCGCCCTTAAAAAGATCACTTCCAATATATCTAAGAAGAAAATATGAATGCAACAGACAAAAAAAGACTCTGTTGGAACTGTGAAGCAAGGGTTCCTTTTTCCGAAGAAAATTGTTCTTACTGTGGAGTTTATCTTTCTCCAATGATCCTTCCAGGACTAACTCCTGAAGATGAAATTCCAGCGCCACTCTATAAGCCGGTCGAAGACACAACGATCCCAAAATCTCCCTACGGAGAAATTTTTGAGGAGCAAAAAGAGGAGCATAAAGAGTCTGCTGTAACCCTACAAAAAGTTCCTGAATTGATTTATGAACCCATTAAAACGGTTGCCATTCCGATGGGTCTTCTGTTGGGGGGATCTGTTTTTTTTCTCTTTGGAATGATTTTATTTCTCTTTGCGTCTGACAGCTTTTTTACTCTGCAATGGAATGGTGCTTATTGGTTTATTTATGTGCTTCTTTCTTTGCCCATGCTGTTTTGCGGGTGGAAAAAAATGCAAAATTTAGATGCTTAAACAGTATTCATAAGTGAGCAATCTATCTTCTTAAAGCGAGTGCAAAAGCTCTTGTTTTAATCAAATGAATTTTTTAAAAAATGCTTTTATATTTTAACTTCTTAGTGCGTCAGGTCTTAGTATGATACAGAGCAGTATAGGGGTACAGCCCAATTTTCAAGCCCAGTTATTTGTCAGATTTCCTTGCAAAATTTTTTTAAGTAAAAATCCTTTTCAAGGTTTACAAAATGAAGCAACCAACGAGCAGGTATTTTCTTTTCTAAAAAGAAGATTTACGCATGTGATTTCTTTATTAGAGTCAGATAGCCTTTATCAAGCCTACCTTAGTCGAGATATCAATGCGGAACATTTACCCATTTCTCGCTTGGAACTCCCTGAAGAAGATAAACTAAGAGACCTTATCTGTCGTATAGCTGAAATTGTCAAAGAAAATCCGCATGCTAAAATTTTAATCCACAGTGAAAATGGAACGGATAGAAATTTAGTAGTGGCTGCATGCGTGTATAAATTTTTTTGCAAATCTGATGGGAGAAAAGCAATGGCAGTGTTGCCAAGAGCTATAAAAAATCGCAGACAGATTGAATTTATTGAGAATTACGGCTCTACAAAGCCTGTAGATACAGCTATGGAAGAAGTGGATTTTGACTTGAAAAGGGGCTATGAGTCGCAATAAGATGCTCGTAGATATCTGAAATAATACTGTGAAGACGATTTAATCTCTTTACATATTCTAAATCTTCGTATTAGTGTAGTTCCTTTTCAAAATATGTCCCTTTAGGAGGGGAACTATGACAAGCAATGTGAGTGATAGATGTTCGAACGTGATTGGTCATCCGTATGACCAATACACGCTTTCCGAGGAAAATGATAAGAAAAAAATTCAGAATGAATTTGAAAAAGTAAATCAATTTTTTGATGAACATTATGGTTTTCAGAGAACTCTTAATCGAGATGTTACTGTCGAAAGAGCATCACAATGTTCTCAATGGGAGTGTGCAGTAGATGGCGATGATTTAAAAAACATTCCCTTAGCTTATTTCAGAGACCGTTTTCCTTCACAAGGTTTTACCGGCGATGCCTACTCCTTAAGATTGGCTATGCCTGTTATTCTTAGTGCTGTATACAACAGAAATTGGTTAATTGAAGGCCGTGATTTAACGCAGTTTATTGGAATGCAAACTAAAACAAGAGAAAACCTTACATCGCATAACAGTTCCGATTTAACTGGATTTATTGGAATGCCACTAGCAGATAGCTTAACGTTGCATAACAGCTATGTTTTGAGCCATGTTTTTTGCGCGACAGTTTTGGGTGTTGGAGATGATGATTTAATAACTATTTCCAAAGTATGGTTCAAAGCATTTCAGAGCATGTCTAAAGAGATTACCATTGAGAAATTTGCTTGCTTGACAATTGCATCAGCACGAGCTGAAAAGCACAAGCTATTAGATGAACTTCGGAAGAGTTGGCTAAAAGTGGGAGTTCTAAAAGTTCCCAGAGTACCCTTATCTTCCTTGCCCATAAATAGAGAATGAAATGTTGAAGCTGTAGCTGAATGAAAGGCTCATTTTTAGTGAGCCTTTACTCTCATTCATTTCCAAGCAATTCAATACCTCTTGATATCACCATAAAGCCCTTTTCAAGTCTGTCGACACCAAAATGTTCGTTTGGAGCATGAATTTGATCATCGGGAAGGCCTAATCCGAGTAATAAAATTTCGCTCTCACTGGTTTCGGCAAGTTTTGTCACCACAGGAATGGAACCTCCACTGAAGATGTACTGACAAGGTGCATCGAAAACTTCCTCGTAGGCTTTAGCAAAAGCCTTGAGGACTTTGGATTGATGATTTGCTCTGACAGCTGTACCTCCACCCTCATGCAGATGTACATTAACCTTGATCCCATCAGGAGCATTCTCTTTGAAAAAGCTTGCCACAAGTTGCCCGATTTTTTGTGGACTTTGGTTTGGAACTAAGCGACAAGAAACTTTGGCGTAAGCCTTAGAAGGGATCACAGTTTTAAATCCATCTCCACAGTAGCCTCCGTGTATGCCGTTGATTTCTATCGTGGGTCTGATCCATGCGCGTTCCAAAGGCGTAAAGGTTTTTTCCCCTCCAGTCGCTTTTGTTCCAAATGTGTGGGCATATTCTTCTGCATCAAAATCTAATGCCAAACAGGAACGTTCATCTTCTGAAACTTCCAGCACATCATCATAAAAATGGGGAATACGAATTTTGCCCTTTTCATCTCGCAGTTTAGCGATAAGTTCAGATAGGGCATGAATGGGGTTATAAACCATGCCACCGTGGGAACCAGAGTGTAAATCAAAAGAAGATCCAGTCACTTCGACATCCATTGTCACAATACCCCGAATTCCCAGGGTTACGGCTGGTTCCGTCGGTTTGTTGATTCCCATGTCGACAACAGCCAAATAATCAGCTTTTAATTCGACTTTTTTGTGTGGAAGAATTTTGGCAAGAGAGCCGCTTCCCATTTCTTCTTCCCCTTCAATACACAGTTTGATGTTAAGAGGGTATTGTCCACTCTTTTCCCACATGGCTCTTAAAGCTTGCAAAACATAAAAGCACTGTCCTTTGTTATCCTGAGCACCGCGCGCAAAAATTTCTTGTCCTCTTTGAACAGGCTCGAATGGAGGAGACTTCCATAATTCAAGAGGATCGACAGGCTGAACGTCGTAATGGTTGTAAATTAAAAGAGTGGGTTTGGAAGGACCCGCATTTAGATTGGAAGCAAAAAGAATCGGATGTCCTTCGGTTTTCCAAATCTCGACCTCAAATCCAATTTTTTGAATATAATCTTTTAACCAAGCAATACAATCTAGCATCGCACCTTGGAATTCGGGCTCGGAACTTATACTTTGAAAACGTAGAAAGGTAAAAAATTCTTCTAAAATGCGAGATTTATTTTCAGTGAAATAAGACTGTAGTTCTGTGAGATGTTTTTGAACCATTTAAATGTCCTTTTTGAAGGTTTTAATGATCGCCATCTTTTTTTCATATTCTTGCTGAAGGCGTTGGATTTTTTCTGGATTGATTGAAGGTTGTTGCAAAATAAAGACTGTAAATTTCGTGAGATGTTCTAAAAATAACTCAGGATAATGGTTGGGTGAAATTTGGTGCCAAAGCTGAATTAGGAGAGTCGCACTTGCAGACACCTCACCAGCCTTATACAAACGTTGTGATGCTATGAGGTTAATTTCTTCCACGGTTCTTCCCCTATCAAAAGATTCAAAAGTGTTTTCTAAAGTCTTTTGAATGATTTCTGAATGACCTGTGAGTTGATAGTCATTTTGATATTGCTGGGCAAGATCGTTTCTAAGTGAGGCATTCCAAGATTGATTTAATCCATTTGAAATCGAGGAAAATGTTTCTTGGATTTTGGAAAAAGGAAATACGTTGGGAAGCCACGGGGAAAGAAACAAGATAATCCCCACCAAGAGGGTGATAAAGTAAGCTAAAAGTGTTTTTTTGACTTTTTGATGATGTTGAGTCACAACAGAGGGAGATTGAATTGTTTTGTTAATAAAATCGATTCTTTGTCGAATGCTATAGTGATGCCAGCTTGGGTGGTCATGTGTATGCCCTGTCGCGACGCCTAATTCATCTAAAGCTTTTATCATGTGTTCTGGGGGAACATCTAGGATATAGACATGTAAATCGGCCTGTCTTTCAAATAGGCGTGAAAAAAAACCAAAAACGTAGCGGAAATACAACATAAGGAAAGCACCATAACAGAGGAAAAAGAGCAGAGGGACAATGAGCTGCCAATCAAAGGTGGGATTTAGCAGGATTTCTAAGTTCAGGGTATTTTCAAGGGTTTGGGCAAATATTAGAGAAAAAATTCCAGCGAGGGTAATAAAACCAAATAAAATGAATGGGTAGAGTAGAAGATGGCGGCGGTAGCTGTGTCCTATTTCATGAACAAGAATAGCTTCAACAGCTTCAGGAGAAAGGCTATTCAGGAGTTTTTTGGTGAATAAAATGTATCTAAATGGGGCGACTACGCCAATGATCGCTGCCGTCATGGATTGGTTCATAACTGTCCAAGTTTTCAGCTTGGGATGTTTAAAACCGGCTCGTTCACAAATCGCTTGAAGTCTTTCTTTAAGGGGTGAAGGTTCTAAAGGTTGACATTGCCAAATCCATTGAATGAGAGGAGGCAAAAATAATAATAAAAGCAGCATAAAGACCAGGCTAAATCCTAGGAGAATAAGCGTGTCGGACAGCGTTGACATTTCCTGCATTTTGTTAAAATCAAATAAAGAGCTGTTTTGGAAGATGTCTGTCAAAAAAGTAAGCAAAAGAAAAGGAATAGCAAAAGGGAAGATAAAGCGTACTTGGGCTGACGCGTAGGAAGACGCATTTTCATGGGGAAGATGGAGTCGCTTTTGTTTAAATCCTGTGTAATGAAAAACCCACAGCCCAAAAAAGAATAAAGCCACAGAAAAGAAAGTTTGAAGCGTTGAGGGGAACAGCTGAAAAGAAGAAAAGAAAATCTGATCTCCACCTAAAAGGTAATGATAAAGAATGAGAAAGCCCAATAGTTCTAAGTTAACAAGATTCAGGATGAGGGCTCGGTTTTTTCTTAAAGTCTCTCTAAACAGGATGTTTTGGCAGAAAATGAGACCAATGAGCAGTGCATATAAGCTTATTGAAATAAAGAAAGCCATCCAAGGATGTGCATTGGAGACCCCTTCGTGAGGAGAAAGACTAATGGCTAATAGGGCTAGAATAAGATATAAAATACTTGAAAACACGCGCGTTCCTCGATTTGCTAAAACATTAGCTTAAAGGAATAAAATGATTTAAATCACGGCGCATTTTCTTCAAATTCTATTCTCTTCTTACGAATTTCCTCAAAATGTTCTAAAAATTCCCGTTCTTTTTGATTTTGTGGAGCTTCAGAGGAATCGAGTGAGGCAATCGCTTGCATTTCGAATGCGTGAGAAAGTTCTTTTCGAAGTATTTTTGTGAGGGATTTTTGTGAATCTAAAATTGCAAAACCATAAGGGGGAATTGTAAGGGAAACAGTGCGATGATTAACATGTTTTAGAGGGAGATGCTTTAAGGTCACTTTTTCGCTTTCTTCGTTATTATCGAATGGGGATGCAGCCTCTATATATGTCATGGAAGTAGGCAGAGGTTTGTTATCATCTGGAAACGTTAAATCAAGTGATAGTGCACTTTCATTTGTAGAAACAAGGGCTGCTGCCCATGCGTTTTCAGGTGTGAAAGCGAGCGCTGTCAGATGAATGGCATTGATATCCACAGTAGTGGGTCCAATATCATAAACAGTGCCTGCGCAGATGGTATTGAGCATGCGCATGGCCAAACCTGTTGGTCTATACCTAAAGTGTGTACCTACATTGCGCACAATGCCAGATAATTTGACATCATCTTGGGAGTCCCATGTATTGGAATTATGTTGAAAAAGATTAAAGACCATGATGGGATCAGCACCCAACTTGATCAACTCGAGGATTCTTTTGGCAAAAGCCGTTCCTGCAATACTGCCTGCCACAAAACGGTTTTTTTGTTCACCAGAAGCCGTTCCTTCAAAGGTGTGTAAATTTATTTCACTAACAGAGAACTTTTTCCCCAATGACTTTGTTCCAGCTGCAATTTGTTTAACGTATCCGCGATCTGCTTGGAAGAGAGATTTAATGGCCTCTTTATCCGATGTCTGTGCATCTAGCGAATTGAAAAAATAAGGAGATATTGCTAATGCGTCTGCTGTGGCACTTTTTTCTAAATAAATCAAAGAAAGCGGTGGGTCAATGTACTGCCCATTGATGGTTTTAATGAAATGTGTGGGGGCATTTGCTCCAAGTAGAATGAATTGAAAGGCACGATCAGCAACAGCACCATGGGAGCTAGGAATAGGGATTCCTGTGGGGCGAAAAGTCCAGTTCCAGTTTTCTTTACCAAATTCTAAAATGACTTTTGGGAATAAGTGTTCTGGCGCATGCAAGGCGAGAAATTGACCAAGTTGTCGGTATTCTTCATCGCTAAAGGTTGTTGGAATAATGATCCAAGGATTAGCTCGCACGATTTGACACAAATTTAAAAACTCATTCAATGAGTAGCTGAACATTTCTTGTCCACTGCTACCCGCTGTGTGTAACGTCCAATGCTGCCGTTTTGTTGGATCAGCAAGACGGTTTTCTAACGTGTCTCCTATGGAGGGTTGCTCACGAATAAAAGAAGGGCGTAGATCTTTCAAAAGTTGGATCATTTCCTGTCTAAATTCTGTTGACTCTTCTTGAATAGGTCCTAGAGATAAGTCATCCACCCAAATTTTTATGCCTGTATCCCCACTTCCCGTTATTTTAAGGGCTAGCGGCTTGGCAGGTCCATCATCATGCGCGGTGAAGTCAAAGCTATATTTTTTCCAAAAAGAGGTCGGATGGATGGTTTCCGCTAAAAAAACTTGGCTTTTTCTTTTAAATTCAATTGTGAGGGCTGAATTTTCCCCTTCGGCTTTGACCCAAATGGAGAAATTCCAGTTGCCGTTTACAGGAATTAATTTGCCGTTTTGCTGAGCCTCTTTATCAAAAATACTTGAAATTGTCAGAGGAATGTGGTGAACAGGCTCTAAAAGAAGTGCATGCGAGCCTCCACTACCTGGTCGATGATTTTCGTCAATTTTGACGAGCTTTTGAGCCGATTCTGAAATGCGCCAAAAAGAAAGGGAGTCTTGAGGAAAAGTTTTTGTTAAAGCAATGACATCATCTGGCTGGAAGGTGGGTAGGGTGATATCGGAAAAATATTGAGGATATCCATCCTTTCCTTCATGTAAAGAATCGGAAATATTTCCTTTTAATCCTACATAGGGACCAGAACGCACTTCGAAAGTGGCCCCTTTCCAGTAACCATCAGGGTATCCCCATCCTTTATCATCGGAAAAACTCGTTTTGTCTGATTGGGAAGTCATTACGATTAAGCGATCGATTTTTCCTTCAAATCCAGGATTCATCAGGATATTGCGAAAAATTTGGCCCGTTTCGTCCGTATTCGGAATCGCCAGGTTAATCCCTAAGCGTTCGACATTTTGTAAAAGAGGTTGAGAATCCACTTTAAATGAGCTATTTTGAGAAGCTATCCCTTTTTCAGTAGCCTCTGCAGGGCCGCTTTGCTCAAAAAGTCCATTAAAATAGCCGATGATTGCAACACATGCAATTAAGACGGGGAGTAGCCAATTTTTGTTCATGCTCATACATTTCCAATTTTCGCAATAAATCTACTGGAGATTAAAGCAAAAAAAAATGTTAAATTCGAGCTGAAAATCAAGGGACTGGAATTTTTTCAAGAATACGATCAATGATTTCATCTGGGGAGACGTTTTCAGCTTCTGCTTCATAGGTTCTTCTTAACCGATGCCGTAAGATATCGTGGGTAACTTGTTTGACATCATAGGGCGTCACGTAAGATCGACCAGCTAGGAAAGCTTGAGCTTTGCCAGAAAGCGTTAAAGCAATACTTGCGCGGGGGGAAGCCCCATAGAGAAGAAGTTGATCAATGGGGATTCCATAGGCTTTGGGATTCCGCGTTGCGAAAACGATGTTTAAGATGTAGTTGATGATTTTTTCATCTACGTAGATTTGGTTGACTAGTTGTCGAGTGGCCAAAATTTCATCTCCAGAGAGAGACGGTCCGGGTTCAACATGCTTGCCAAGGGTGGCCATCCGCTCAATGATAGTTTTTTCCTCATCTATGGAGGGATATCCAATTTTAACCTTCATCATAAAGCGGTCTGTTTGGGCCTCTGGTAAGACATAGGTGCCTTCTTGTTCAATCGGATTTTGTGTGGCTAAGACCAAAAAGGGTGAGCCTGTCACAAAGGTTTTTCCTGAAATGGTGGCTTGTCTTTCTTGCATGACTTCGAGAAGGGCGGATTGAACTTTGGCTGGAGCTCGGTTAATTTCATCTGCAATCAGAATATTGGTAAAAATAGGGCCTTGATTGACATGAAAAGAGCTATCTTTAGGATTGTAAATGGATGTTCCAATTAAGTCGGCGGGGAGAAGGTCTGGAGTGAACTGAACCCGTTTGCAATCACACTGGATAGTCTTTGCAAGGGTTGTGACAGCTAAGGTTTTGGCTAATCCGGGGAGACCTTCTAGTAAAATATGTCCATCAGCGAGTAGTGCGACCAGGAGTCGATCAACCATTTCTCTTTGACCGACAATCACTTTGCCGATTTCTTCCTTTGCACGTTGAAATTTATGTAAAGAGAGTTGAATAGCAGAATCCAGATCGCTCATGAGCCAATTTCCTTGCTTCTAGGTTGTTAAACAACATAAAAGCAAGGAAAAGACTTTAAAGCCACTGGATTTTTAAGGCCGACATTCAATATCAATTATGATTTCCAATTAGAAAAAAATGGAATCAAAAGACTGGATGGAGCTGGTGGTGATGGAGGAGCGGGTGGAACCTTCGTTTCATTCACTTTTTCCACGGCTGTTTGCACTAAGTGTTTGAAAAAATCGAATGTGTTAGATGCCCACTCAACAAGTGTTTTAAATGCATCTGGAAAGTAAAGCCAAATGAGATAAAACAGAATTCCAAAAAAAATAAAATTGAAGATGAATCTCATGTCAGCACCTCATTTTTTAATCTTGTTGATACTTTCATTATATCAAAAAGATTTTTTTTAAAATAAAACTTAATTCTTTAGCTTTGTTTAAGCTAGTGTCACTTCTTTGGCCAGATAAACGTCTTGAATGAGGTTAAGTAGCTTGACTCCTTCATTCATAGACTTTTGGAAAGATTTTCTGCCACTAATTAATCCAATTCCGCCTGCTCTTTTATTGATGATCGCGGTTTTCAATGCATCTTTTAGATCATTCTTGCCTGAAGCCCCGCCTGAGTTAATGAGCCCGGCACGTCCCGCAAAACCATTCAAAACTTGATAACGGCAAAGGTCGATTGGGTGATCGCTGCAAAGTTTATCATACATCTGTTCTGAATATTTTCCATAACCTTTTGTAACGCGGTTAAGGGCTGGATAGCCGCCGTTTACAACAGGAAGTTTTTGCTTCACAATATCCGCTTCGATTGTTGCACCTAAATAGTTGGCTTGACCAGTTAAATCTGCACTTTCGTGGTAATCTACACCGTCAATTTTAAAGGCTGGATTGCGCAAATAACACCATAAAATCGTGGCCATGCCAAGTTCATGGGCCATATGAAAAGCTTCGCTAACTTCTTGAATTTGGCGATGGCTTTCAGGGGATCCGAAGTAGATCGTGGCTCCAACAGCAGCCGCTCCCATTTCATAGGCTTGCTGGACATTTGCAAATAAAATTTGATCGAACGAATTGGGGTATGAAAGGAGTTCATTGTGGTTAATCTTGAGAATAAAAGGGATCTTATGTGCATATTTTCGCGCGACACTCCCTAAAGTTCCTAAGGTAGAAGCAACGGCATTGCAGCCCCCTTCAATCGCGAGCTTGACGATGTTTTCTGGATCGAAATAGAGGGGGTTAGGGGCAAAAGAAGCTCCAGCAGAGTGTTCAACCCCTTGATCGACTGGCAAAATCGAAAGATAACCCGTTCTAGCTAAGCGCCCATGATTGAAGATCGATTGTAAATTTCGCATAACGGGAATCGAGCGATTACTGACACCGAAAATGCGATCAACCCAGTCGGGACCGGGTGCTTGGATCTCATTTTGAGTAACAGCTTTACATGTGTAATCAAGTAAAAAATGGGCTTCTTCACCAAGAAGTTCTTCTGCAGTATGTAAAAAAGATCTTTTTTGAGTCGCTGTTTCTGACATAGTCTCTCCCTAAATATGGGTTTTGCAAATTAATTATCTCCAAAACGATAGAATGCTTCCGCTGATCATAAGAAAAAGTAAAACCAGTGAGACGTGGATAAGATATATCTTTAGGGATTTTTTTTCCCAGATCACGTTAGAAAAAAGGGTAGGTACAATAAAGCCCAGCCAAATCCACAATCCTAAGCATGCTCCCTGCGCAAGCGTATAGGAATTGGTTAAAATAATAAACTGTGACAAAGCATAAGACATTAAGAGGGCCATAAAAAAAGCTGCCAAAGAGCCTAGCCATGGCGAACGTAATTGTTCGCGCGTAAGTTGCATTTCTTTCAACCAGGTAGGCCCAAATAGCCAAGGGGAATACCAAAGCGTTCCCAGAGCTAAGTATATGCAAGAGGTGACAAAAATCGGTACAAAGTGAACCGGAGAAAGGGGAATCATGTAAAGCTCCTTTAATTCAAAGTAAAAGTAGGCATGACTATAAGAGGTTGGGAATAAAACGGCAATCCTTCCTGCAATGATTTTGGCATTGAATCTTATCAATTAAATCCGTTATGATTGTTTGAAAAATTACCAGATCATTTTGATTTTAAAAGTCTTACGGTTAAAATAAATATGGATTTTATCCACGAACCCTACCAAGCTGGCGATACGATTGCCGCCATTGCAACCCCTCCAGGAGAGGGCGGGGTTGCTATTATCCGCATTTCGGGGAATGCCGCCATAGAAGTGGCAAGTCGTTGTTTTTCTCGACCTGTCGAAGGGCTACCTACGCATACCGTGCAATATGGCAAGATCAAAAACCGAGAAGGAGAATGTGTCGACCATGTGCTTCTGCTACCTATGCATGCACCCCGTTCTTATACAGGTGAACATACCGTTGAAATTCACTGCCATGGGGGAAGCTTAATTGCTCGTCGCGTTTTACAAACCGTTTTAGAGGCTGGAGCTCGAGCAGCGCGTCCAGGGGAATTCACCTTTAAAGCTTTTATGAATGGGAAGCTTGACTTAGCACAGGCTGAAGCTGTGCAGGAATTAATTGGAGCAAAGAACGAAAAGGCTTTGCATGCAGCTGGCAGTCAATTACAAGGTGCTTTGACACGTAAAATATCCACATTTCAGCATGGTTTAAATGACATTGCGGCTATTTTAGAAGCTTGGGTAGACTTTCCAGAAGAAGGCTTGGAATTTGCTACTATGGAAGAAATCCAAGTGACTTTAAGGGAAGCAATTGAAGCCATGCAAAAGCTAGCAGCGACGTTTCATAATGGAAAAATTCTCCGAGATGGGGTTTCGTTGTGTTTAATTGGTTGTCCAAATGTTGGCAAATCTTCCTTGATGAATGCGTTACTTGGAAAAGATCGCGCCATTGTATCGGCTATTGCGGGAACAACGCGGGACATCTTAGAAGACCATTTGAAGTTGAATGGACTGAATTTTCGCTTGCTCGATACAGCGGGGATTCGTGATTCAGACGAAATTGTGGAAGCGGAAGGGATTCGACGTTCGCGACAAGCCATACAAGAAGCTGATTTAATTCTCTTTGTGCTAGACTCGAGCAGAGGCTTGCAAGCAGATGATCATTTGTTGATGCAGCAAATTCCCCACGAAAAAACTATTGGTGTGTGGAATAAAATTGATATCCAGAAACCGGAAATGACTCCCTTGCCTTTTTCTACTGTGTGTGTGTCTGCACAAGAACGGCAAGGATTGGATACTTTACATGAAACCATCGACCAGGTGATTTGGAAGAATGGGATGCCCGACCAGCAAGAGGTTGTGATAACAAGCATGCGACACTTGCAAGCGTTAACGCAAGCCATTCTATTTGCCCAAAATGTGCACGATGGATTAACGGATAATTTGTCGCCCGAATTTTTATGTGTGGATATGAGACAATGCTTGCGAGAGTTGGGGAAAATTATTGGCACCAATGTAACAGAAGACATACTTTCTTCGATTTTCTCCAAATTCTGTATAGGGAAATAAAGTGGATAAAAAAGCGCGCGCTAGACGAATCGGAAAAATTTTAAATGCTTATTTTCCTGCTCCAGCAGTTCCGCTCATCCACCAAGATCCGTACACGCTGTTAATTGCTGTGTTGCTTTCGGCTCAATGCACAGATGCGCGCGTGAACATTGTGACACCTTCTTTATTTGCGTTAGCGCACACTCCTGAGCAAATGGTGAAATTGCCAGTTGCGAAGATTCAAGAGATCATCCGTCCTTGTGGCTTATCTCCTACAAAGGCTAAAGCTATTTGGGGACTATCTCAAATTCTAATTGAAAAGCATAACGGAAGTGTTCCGGCAAGCTTTGAGGGCTTGGAAGAGCTACCGGGGGTAGGGCATAAAACGGCATCGGTTGTGATGGCACAAGCTTTTGGAATTCCCGCCTTTCCTGTTGATACACATATTTTACGTTGTGCGAAGCGATGGGGATTAAGTAAAGGAAAAACTCCAGAACGTGTGGAGAAAGACCTTAAAGAGCTGTTTCCCAGAAAGGATTGGATTAAGGTCCATCTGCAGATCATTTATTTTGCACGAAAGTTTTGCCAGGCCCGGCAGCATATAGAAGAATGTCCTATTTGTTCTGTATTAGGCGATCTATAGTTGTCCTGTTGGAGCATTAATTGGCGTTCTTGTTGGGCTGCAGTTTGTTGCTCTGCATCTATCATAGTTTGTTCTTGAATGGATGTACTAGTAAATCCATGATTAACCAATTCTTTTTTCAAGCACTTGCTGCTGCATAAGGCGAGCTAATAATGGCGTTGAAAATTTTTCATTGCTTAAGAGATGTGTACTGAGTCTAGTGAAAGCTGATACGACTTAGAAGGCAAGCGTGACTCTAAAACGAGGTATGGCTGGATGGAATACGGCTTACCGTTTAAGATATTAGGAGTCAAGTACAATCGCCCTGGGCTTGCAGCTTTTTCTGCAATCTAAATTCATTCCAAGAGCTTTTGAAGCGATATATGAAGAATGTTATCAGGCTTATAATTTTTAAAAATTTTAATGTCGGCTTCATTGTATTTTTCTCTTAATTCTTGCGTCTCAGCAGAATGCGGATCCACCAGAAAATTAATAAGAGAGAAAAATGTCAAATCATTGTCACTTTTAAAAAAAGTAGGATTTTTTATTAAAGGGTGCGGTTCTTCACTTTGAGAGCGCAGTAGGTTGAATGCAGGTTTATAATAAAACCTTATTCTCTCTTCAAACAAACGTGCATTTTGTTCGCCATATCCTAACAGAATCCCTTTAAGGATTTCGCTTTCTTTCAAAGTCTTTTGATATCCAAATTTAGACATTTCTTCCAGTAAGTCTTGTGCATCAATTTTTCGATTTAAAATTTTTTCAAACGTTTTTAAATGCTCATTGACAACTTGCCGAAAGACTGGTTTGTTGATGAGTAAAATAAATTTAACCGATTCCATTTTCATGGATCTTTCTTCTAATAACGCAAAATTTTCCATTTTAAAATTTGACTGCTTTAACCAAACCTTCCAACCTTCCTGGAGAGGGAGCGCGTATAACGTCTTTCCCATAAGGAATTAGGTGGTAATATAAAAAATCACCGGACAACGCGATTGCTTTATACCCTTCGAAGGTATAGGCAAACTAATCGTAAAAAACGGCTCTCTTAAAAAAATCTGTTAAGTCTGCTCTTTCCTCTGGTTCAAGGGCCTCAGTTAAAGCACTGATATTATCTGCAGACAACTTACAAATATGCAAAAATAAAAAAAGTAAACCCATATAAAAACGCATTTTTACGACCAGCAAACCTAAGTGTTTATTTATAACGAGGGTTTTTATTACAGTTCGTACATATGTCACCGTTCGCCATAGATCCGCAATTTTTGCGGTAATGAGGTTCTAGAGCCTTGGGACTTTCAATGAAAAATCCGTAATTATCTACTTGTATTGAATCAACTGTAAATAGTTCACTATCACGTATCACAAAAATTTGAGATTCTTCAAGAAATATGTCTGATGAAGAAATATAAAATTTGTTCGTTTCATTTTGAAATTTACTGAAGTCTTCATTTGAAGATAGATTTGTAACAACAAACATTAACAATAAAACTAATTTTAAAATACGCGTTTTAGTTCTCCTCAATTAAAATTGCACAGTATATAACCTCTAGTTTATATGTTTTGCGTGACCTCACGAAGATAGCATGCTGAATCAGTCGGCCAAGCAATTGGTTAGCTTATAAGCCTAATCTTTTTTTAGTCATCTTTTTTTATTTTCGGATTCTTTTCTATTTAAGTGATCCCACGTTTATTTTTTCCTTCTCAAGGTCTTAGAGACAAGCTTCTCTAACTAACTCACCTTACACAGCAAGTGCTTGAAAAAAGAATTTTAAAGGAGTAAATTTTTTTCAAAAAATGGAAAAAATATGCCTCAAGATATTCTCGACATCTATACAGATTACCTAATTTACCAAAATCAACAGGCAACAGCTATAGGGCTTTCTAATCTTCTAGAAGGCGGACTTAGCCACGACCAAATCCCTAGATTTTTGAACCGCCATGACTATGGTTCAAAAGACTTTTGTCAAGTCAGATGTTCGTCAGCATGAACAAACAACAGGAGGGGTTCTCATTATCGATGATGCCACAGAAGAAAACCTTATACGGATGAAAATGAAATTGTTTATTGGCATTTTTCACATGCGAAGGTAAGATGCGTTAAGGGAATGAATGTTTTATCAGGGTTAATTCGTTATGCTGATATTGCCCTTCCAATAGCATATGAAGTCATAAATAAAGACCTTCATTTTTGCGATATAAAAATTAAAAAAGAAAAAGGCGGCATCTACTACTAAAAATCAATTTTTCGAAGGAATACAATGTTCGCAGACGGCCCCTTTCCGTAGCCTTTGATCTCAGAGTTGTGCTGGCCAAATGTTTAAAACTATATGTGGCTTGGCTGTTTGATTAAAATAATTGTCGGAAAATGTTTGAGTGGTTTCATTCAAGAATTTTTTTAGGGTGTCATTTCTTAAAACGTGTATGCCATTTTTGCCTAAATATTTTTTAAATTCTTCTGGAGTATACTGAAGAACACATACCCCTTTTTCTGTTTTGTTGTTATTCACAGATTCTAAAAGAGTGATTTTATCTTTTATCAATCGATTTGACGATCGCGATGTGATTAGAATTGACATAGCGGGAGTTAGGGCCCAATAAAATTTTTTGGGCGCGTGTAATCGTTTTATTATTTTTTTGACGTGTTAAGATATCTCCAGGTTGAAGTTCTGCGATTTGGAATATAGATGAGTCCGTGAGATGAGAAGAATTAGTGTGAAGGATCCATACTAAAGTTCCCCCATTTTAAATTAATCTCTAATTTATTATATCATATATAATTGTTTCCCTTGCTAAAGTTATTTTAATAAAAACTTTTATTGTTCCAATTCCCTTTTTTACAAAAAAAATTGCAATTATTATCAAATATTACTTACGTTCATATTTCTGGTTTATGATGTAGGAGCTATGATGATTTCCTTAAATTCTTCAGGGCAATATCCGACCCATTCCGAAACTTTACTTTTTAATTTACCCACCGAATTGGTTTTACATATTTTTATTTCCTATCTGAATATGCGATCTGTCGTGGAAGTGAGCTTGGCATGCAAAACATGGAAAATTCTTTCAAAGCCCTTTTTTAATGAAATATTAAAAAAAAGATTCCCTGAAATTGAGCGGAATCACCCAGAAAATTTCGTTGAGGAATGCAAAAGATTTTGGCAATTGAGAAGTTGCCCTTTAGCTATACGATTACTATCCTGTCAATTTTGCTTGAGTAATCAAGGAAATCCGTTTTTTCGTTCGATCATACAACCAAATTCATGCATCAACGAAAGTAAAACGTTGATTATGGGGCAAAATATCAATAATCAAGGGATTGTTAAAATTTGGAATATCAAAACATATAAAAGACTGGCTTCAATATGTTTATCAGCAACTATTTATAGTTTTGATACAATTGATTTTTGTACGATTGCTGTCAATTACGGATGTGCATTAGCAGTCGTTTGTCTCGAAACACAGAAGATATTAAATGAAATTGCTATTTCAAATTGTTTAAGCGCTTTGATTTGTGTTCAGGAGCATATTATTTGCGGATATGTAAGTGGGGAAATTCAGGTTTACCGGAAAGATTCTTTAAAAAAGATTGCTGAGTTAAGGCATCTCGATGCAGAAATACTGTGTCTCAAAGCCCAAAATTCTGTTTTATTTAGCGTTGCCTCTGATAAAACAATGAAGATATGGGATTTAGATAATTACCTTCTTATTCATTCTTTCGACACTCACGAGGAAATCACTTGTCTAGCACTTTCAGATAACAAGATTGTAGGAGGAACAAAAAATGGAAAGATTTGTATTTGGGACATGAAAGGAAATCTGCTCCGTCGATTCAATCATTTAGAACACGAAGAAAAGCCTCTACATTCTATTGTTATCTTTAATCGAATGATCATTAGCATGTCTAAAAATGATAGTCGAGAGAATACATCTTTTCATATTTGGGATTTAGAGACCTGCATAAGACTTAAAATTCACCGGATCGAGCATGCAGGAAGAATCTGCCATTTGAATGTATCCGATGATGGAAAAGTGATTTGTTTTAGCCAAAATTGTTTTTTTATCTATGAACTTCCCGATATTTATACAAAATAACGAATGATACAGGGCGAAATTTCCACGAATGGCTCATTTTTTTCTCAGGATTCTTTCAGATCGTAATGAGAGACAATTTAAGCTTTTTATGCTATAATAAATTAGCTATTCATAGCGTTCTTTTTACTTGATCTCAGAGAGATGATGCGCTAGTCTGCTTTAAATTTAGCATCGATGTTTACTCAGCTAGAAGCGTTCATCGTGAGAATTTAATGGGAGGGAAGTAAGGTGAAAGATCGCACAAAATCAGAGAAAATTTTTGGAACAGACGGTGTTCGTGGAAAGGCGAATCGATCTCCCATGACCGTTGAAACAGCTTTAGCGTTGGGGCGTGCAGCGGGGAAAATCTTTCGTTCTCACGAAGGCAAGCATCGGGTTGTGATTGGTAAGGATACCCGTTTATCGTGCTATATGTTTGAAAATGCTTTGATTTCTGGCCTTTGCTCTATGGGCGTTGACACTTTGATGGTCGGTCCTCTTCCAACACCTGGCGTTGCGTTTATCACGCGTGCGTATCGCGCTGATGCAGGAATCGTAATTTCTGCTTCTCACAATCCTTATTATGACAATGGCATTAAATTTTTCTCTTCGGATGGTTTTAAATTGCCCGATACGTGGGAAAAGCAAATGGAAGAGCTGGTTTCGACAAATAACTTTGACGATAGTTTGCCTGCAGATCACGACATTGGAAAAAACTTTAAAGTGACAGATGCCGATGGGCGCTATATAGAATTTGCAAAAGCCACTTTTCCACGTCGATTATCTCTAAAAAATCTAACGATTGCGCTCGATTGCGCGAATGGAGCAGGTTATAAAGTAGCGCCATTGATTTTTAGAGAATTAGATGCCAAGGTATTTGTGTATGGAAATAATCCAGATGGCTTAAACATCAATTTGCAATGCGGCTCTCTATATCCTGAAACCATTCAAAAAGCTGTCATTGAGCATCGAGCTGATGTAGGGATTGCTCTTGATGGAGATGCGGATCGCGTTATCATGGTCGACGAAAATGCACAAATTATTGATGGAGATACAATTCTTGCTATTTGTGCCAAAGATATGCAGCGCAGAGGAATTCTGAAAGGCAATAAGGTTGTTTCTACAATAATGAGTAATTTCGGATTTGTGAAGGCCATGGAAGAGCTGGGAATTGAAGTGATTAAATCTCAAGTTGGAGATCGCTATGTCATTCAAGATATGCTTGAGCATGACGCTAATCTGGGGGGAGAGCAAAGTGGGCACTTAATCTTTCTCGATCACAATACGACAGGGGATGGATTGGTGTGTGCATTGCAAGTCATGCGCATCATGATTGAAACAGATTCAAAACTATCAGATTTAGCCGCCCTTGTAAAAAAATATCCTCAAGTCTGTGTCAACGTGAAGGTCAGCTCTAAGCCTACATTTGAAGCTTTGCCAGGAGTTAATCAAAAAGTTGCAGAAGTGGAAGAGATTTTGGGCGATTCCGGACGTGTGCTTCTCCGTTATTCGGGGACAGAAAACATTTGTCGTGTGATGGTAGAAGGACCCAAATTGCAACAAGTGCAGCAATTGGCAAATCAAATTGCTGACGAGGTCAGAAAACAAATTGGAACCCCCGAAAAATAGGAAGAAGGCATGTGTGGAATTATTGGGTATGTAGGCCTTAAAAATCCGATTGATATTGTGTTAGATGGATTAAAACGTTTGGAATATCGGGGATATGACTCGGCTGGCATTGCGGGAGTTTGCGAGGGTGAAATTGCCTTTTGTAAAGAAGTTGGCAAGATCGCAGTTTTAGAAAAAGAAGTCAAAGAAGCTCAAATGACTTTAGGGCATATGGCCATTGGACAGACCCGCTGGGCGACACATGGAAAGCCGAACAAAGCCAATGCACATCCTCATTTTAACGAGAGTCATTCCTTAGCGATTGTTCATAATGGAATTATTGAGAATCACGATGCTCTTCGCCGAGAATTGAAGGCAGAAGGAGTTAAATTTTCTTCTGATACAGATACAGAGGTGGTTGCTCATTTGATTGGGAAGTTCTATAAAGGAGACCTTCTTGAAGCCGTAAAGAAAACCATCCCTTTTCTTAAAGGAACTTTTGCAATTGCCCTCATTCATCGTGACTTTCCCGATCAGATCATTGCTATTGCACATGAATCACCTTTGGTTGTTGGTATTGGTACAGGAGAAGCTTTTGTGGCTTCAGATCCGCATGCTTTTGCAGCTCATACGCGAGAAGTCGCGTTTTTATTAAGTGGCGAAATTGCTGTGGTAAAAGCGGATAAGCTAGAGGTTTTTGATGTGACGAAAGGGGAAATTGAGAAAAAAACAGAAAAAATGCACGCTCTTCTAGAAAGTGCTTCAAAAGGATCTTATGAACATTACACGTTGAAAGAGATTTTTGAGCAACCTCAAACCATTCGTAATGCACTTTCAGGTCGTTTTATTCAAGATTATGGAACAGCCTTATTTGAAGGGATCAATTTTGAAGTGAATGAGTTGCTATCCGTTGAAAGAATTTTAATTCTAGCTTGTGGAACTTCTTGGCATGCAGGGTATTTGGCTGCTTATATGCTAGAAGATCGTGCGCGCATTCCTGTACAAGTCGAGATTTCTTCAGAGTTTCGCTATAAAAATCCCGTGGTCCCAGCGGGTACTTTGGCTATTGCCATTAGTCAATCCGGGGAAACGGCAGATACGTTAGCAGCCGTTCGCGAGTTAAAGACGAAAGGTGTGAAGGTCTTGGCTATTTGCAATGTGGAAGGGTCTCATTTAGCACGAGAAGCAGACGCAAGCATTTTCCTTAAGGCAGGGCAAGAAATCGGGGTGTGCTCAACAAAAGCATTTACCAGTCAAGTTGTTGTGCTGTCTCTTTTCACTTTGTTAATGGCTCGCATGCGCCATATGGACAAAAAAGAGGGGCAAATCTTCTTAGAGGCATTGCAAAAGCTTCCTGATCAAGTACAAGAAATATTAGACCAAAGTGCTAAGATTCAAGAGATTGCAAAAAAATATGCACATTATGAAAACTTCTTTTACTTGGGGAGAAGCTACATGTATCCTGCAAGTTTAGAAGGAGCCCTCAAGCTGAAAGAAATTTCTTATATCAATGCCAATGGCTATCCTGCGGGAGAAATGAAGCATGGGCCAATTGCTTTGATTAACGAAAATTGTCCCACTGTGGCCCTATGTGGCAACAAAGCGACTTTTGAGAAGCTTCTGAGCAATTTGATGGAAATTAAAGCTCGTAGCGGAAAAATCATTGCGATTGCAGAGACTTGTGAAAGGGGCCTTGAAGGGATTGCCGATGATATCATCTATATTCCTCAAACCATCGATGAGATTTCGGGGGTTTTAACAACCGTGGCATCTCAGCTTTTGGCTTATTATATCGCAAAAGAGCGTGGTGCAGAAATTGACCAACCACGTAACTTAGCAAAGTCAGTCACAGTCGAATAATTCTAGAAGACGCAGAGCAAAATCTAAGGCTTTGCGTCAAACTTTCGGAATAAAGGGTGAGGCCGGGCAACATATTCTTTTTATCTGGAAACCTTTCCGGTAAGTTTATGCCCAGTGCAGGTTCCCTTCCCGGAATCACTCTCGGGGATAATACCCAGCAAGTAAACTTAATGTCGCCTCTAAAAAATCTTTATCCTTGTAGTAATCCATTACCTTTTGTTTTGTCAAAAGGTATTCTGTTTTAAGTGCTAATGATTCTTCAGAATTAGGGTCCCCCGCAAAACTGGGGCAAGAATAAAGTGATAAATAATAATCGGTCAAATTGATATCTGACTCTATAGATTCTTCGACGAAAGAGTCATCCTCTTCTCCCCAAATCCAACCAATGGGCGTGCGATTTTTACAACCTTCAAGAAATTGCCAAGAATTATCTCTTCCATAGCCAAGCACTATTCCGATGAGACCTTGATGCCCTTCCAATACTTCATTCATGAGTGAGCGATTTTTTGCCTCTTTAATCAGTTGGAAGCCGTCCACAACCGAACGACAAAGAACTCTTTGAAAATCTCCTTTATTTTTATTAACGACATCATTAAATCGATCTTTATTGACAATTATGATTGAAATCAATCCTGGATGACATTTAGGGCTTTCCGCCCAAAGGAGTGCTAAGGGAAATAAATGCTGGTATTTCTCCCAAGTTTTCCAACCGGAGCGTATGGTACGGTTATGTTCTGAAAATGACTCGTAAAACCTTGCCCAATCAGATAGTGGCAAGGGATTCTGGTAGTTCTCCCAAGAAACTGGTTTGGAGCCTAAAATAGTATAGGCAAAGCTATTTTCAGCAAAAAGTTTTTGCATAAGCCTAGCAAGCCTTTCTCTGTCTTTTACTGGAAGGGAAAGCGTATGTGTTGATCCTTGTTGATCTAGATACTTCAATGAAACTGTTTTACTTTGACTGTACTGCCAAAGCAAAGTTGCAATGAGCAGCCGTATAAAACAAAACTTACCGGCTTTACTAGATTTTTAAGAGTGCTTTTTAGAACTCTCTTTTGTTTTCCTTTTACCATTTATTGGTCGGATATTCCGTATTTTTGCATTTATGACCAACCGGCCACCAATGATAACAGTAAGGACATTTCCACTTTTTTTCTATTCCTCCTACGACTTCATAATTGGTTATATCGTTCTCAAAAATATAAAATCCTTGTTGATCGGTTCGTATAACGTTTGTTTCGATCAAATTATTTTCTAAATGAATATAAATGGCATTGTCAGCGATTTCCACATCGTGTGAATCAAAATATAATTTTTCTGGATATCTTGGAGCCGGGGAGTCGCTAACATGTGCTGCCGAAAGACACATAGAAGAAAAAAAGCAGATTAGAAAATCATTTGAGAAAATATTTCACGGAATTTCTCCTTAAAATTAGTGATTAGGTCGTCTTTAAATTTGAAAGCATATAAAAATCTTTTCCTAAATTTCTTGAGACCAACGCTACCAAAAAGCTCTAAAAACTAACAGAAAAGATTTAACTTTTTGTACTTTATCACCCGAAAAATTTTATGATTTTGTTCGCATAAATTTTAATGATTAGATCTCTTTCTGAATTTTTAGAATTCGACACACTGTGGTTTTAGTGACTTCCGTTTATGCCGCAGGTTCCAAGTGGAACTACATCTTGCTGATATTTTTGGTGAATAGGCATATGCCCTTGTACTTACTTGCTAGCATGGCTTCGAATATGCATTCTCGTTGTCTTTTTAGCGAGATTTCTCTCGAAATGAAACATGGACAAATTGCTGATTAACGAAAATTGTTCCACTATAGCCCTGTGTCGTAACAAAGTGATTTTTGAGAAGCTTTTGAGTAATTTGATGGAAGGAGTCGATTGGTTAAGTCCCTTTAATAATACCTGCTTTCTTTGTGGCCTGTTCCTATTTTTATTATTAATTTCAAATATTTTCTTCTTCTCTAACTTCACCTTCATAGAATTATCAGGCTTTGAATTTAGAGTAAAGTTGGAGATTTGTTTATAAAAATAATTTCCAATGTTATAATGTAAAAAAAGCTAGGGGGATTTAAATGGCGATTGATTCAAAAATAATGACGAATAATTTACTGACGATTTCCAATAATATTTCTAAAAGTCCTAATTATTTCAGAATAAATAAAAAGTCTGGATCTATTCAAGAAAATGGATTTATTAGGCGTCACCTTCTTTCCCTTTTTTATGCGAAGTCACATTTAAATAAATTAGAAAAAATAATTGATAAAAATATTCAATTAATTTCAGCGCTCGACCGAGAAGAATTTATCGGAAAACATACAGAGCCAACAGATCTTTTTTTAGCTGTTCAAAAATACAATCAAACTCTTGCAGCCATTACAAAACATAAATTGCTGGTTAAATCTGTATTAGCAAATAAAATCAAACTGAATTTTGTAAAAAATGATAAAGTTTCTGAATTAAATCCAACAACAGTTATTGGAGTTACAGATCAAGACATCTCAGCTGATCTTCAAAATGATAAACCGGCGATTGTTAAAGAAAGACGTTTTGTGAAAAAATACAATATTCGTCGATATCCTAATGATAATCTTGATCATGCAAAAGAAGCCGGAAAAATTTTTACAAGTACGCAAAGAGAAAGAGTTTTGAGCGTCATGGGTCGAGTAATTGAGGGCACCGCTAAAATATTCGGGCATGAAGTGACAGCCTTTCAAAAATACCATTATCGCACAAACAATGAAACAGATGAACAGATTTATGCTCCCCGTACAAGTCCATTAAATCTAACGACAGAGCCCACATCTTTCTGGCTTGGACATGCAACTTTATTTTTAAGCATTCCTCTTAAATCTGATAAAGGAACAGTCGCTTCTTTTAATGTAATCACGGACCCCGTTGAGGGAGATCTTCACCGCCTCCTTTATCCAAGACAAACGAAATTTGCTCGTCCCATGGAAGAAACCCCAGCTCCTGATGTCTACTTGCTTTCCCACAATCATATGGATCACTATAACAAAGAGACCGTGAAAAAAATATTTGCGCAACAACCGATTATGGTTGTTCCTGTGGGTGATGGCGATCGATATGCAAAACTGGCAAAAAAAATTGGATTCGACCATGCGAACATTATAGAGCTCGATTGGTGGGAAAAAAAAGATATAGAATTTGAAAAGAATGGCGAACGTTATCACATGCAGATAGCGGCGACTCCTGCACGTCATTGGAGTGGGATTGGACCTTGCGATGGGCATGAGTCAACTTTTCTAGGCTATGTTATTCAAGGGAATGAAGGTGGTGACATTTATTTTGCGGGTGATACGGCACGTTTAAATGATGATCACATTCAAAAGCTGAGAGAGAACTTTAACATTCGTTGGAATTTTCAGCCAGGTGGTCCTGATGAAGTTAGAAAGAACATGGAAAGTACACATCAGGCTTCTGTAGATGGACTTTGGATGCATTTTAAGATGATGATTTCTAGAGTTTATCAAGAAGGAATGGATAAAGAAGAATTTTTGAGACAAGCAGGAGAGTTGAAAACAATTTACATGCATACTATGGCATATAAATTGGGAAATCTACATTTAAGCGATACTAAAGATAGCCTGCAAAGAGTTCTAGCAGCTTTGTCAGTTTATGAAGACACAAATACACATTTAGCACAAATTGAAGAGAAAGTGAAAACTCGGATTGCTAAACAGAGAGAAAAATTAACAACAAAGTCATTATCTGAGAAAAAAATGGCAAAAGTAGAGGCAAGACTAGCTAAAACAAGTGTAAAAGTTCGCAATCAATTAATAGAAAAAGAACTAGGCCTTAAAAGCTATGAAAAGCAGGTTTATGATGAGCTTTGTGCATTTGCAAAAGATTTTGTATTTGAAGATGGTAAAAGATTGTTGCCAGATGAAATCTCTAAACTTCTTCAAGAAACAGTGATTGTTTCTAAGATTGGCGCACGTTTGGGTTTAGAAACACGAAAAGAGGATCAATTAGAGAATACCTTTTTTTAGTTTTTGATTTGAGCAAAAAGACTTCCTAAAAGGCTATGGTATGTGAAAACCATAATCTTTTAGGACGAAGAAATTTATCTCGATTTTCTTTGACTATTTTTCTCTTTTTTGAGGATAGATTCTCGTAGTCACTTGTGAAAATTTTTGCTTGTTCAACATCTTCAGGGAAAGGAGAGGATGTCCTCAGTGCTCTATCAAGGATCTCATGTAGACTGGAGAAAGCTATAGCCTCATTAGCTTTATCGTTAGAAAAGGAAAGATGCCACATTGTAGTTTCAATATTATAATAAAAAAGAATGTGCCCAAATTGTTGAAAAGCATCTACAAATTTCATGGAACTCTTATATTTCTTTTGTGTAGTCAAGCCTTTAACCCCAATAAAAAAGCCCTCACATATGAAATCCCGGATGTGTCGTCAATTCAGAGGGTAGAGAAAAGAGTGTTAGGCAAGCTTTCGTGATAAAAGTTACTGTTATATTGATATCAGCAAATGCATCTTGCAAGCTCCGATCATTATGTGCATTTTTAAAAATGCTTTCAAAACGGCAGTAAAGCATCGGATTTTTTTGATCAAAAAGGATGTTTTTTTATATCCGTCCTATGCAAAGCGATCATGTTGCTTTGCAAGGAAGGAGGGATAAATGTGGGCTGCATGAGCCATCTATTTATTTTGCTGGAGAAAACGGATTGAATTCAGCTTCAGCTTCTTTATCTGCAAAATCGTTTTCGAAACGCACAGGTGTGTAGTTGGCAAATTGCGCGATCTCTTTGCGGAAGGTTAAGTTAACACTTCCTACGCTACCATGACGGTTTTTGGCAACGATCACTTCGGCCATTCCTGGCTTATCTAGTGGGTCGTAGTACTCGCGTCTGAGCAAGAACATGATGATATCGGAATCTTGCTCAATACTTCCGCTTTCACGCAGGTCACTCATCATTGGACGGTGGCCTGTGCGCTCTTCCACTTTTCTGGAGAGCTGAGACAAGCAAAGGACAGGAATATTGAGTTCTCGTGCTAGGTTTTTTAACATACGGGAAATTTCAGAAATTTCGTTTTGTCGGTTTTCGCCACCTCGATTAGTGCCTGATCCTGAGATAAGCTGGAGGTAGTCGATGATAAGAAATCCAATGCCATATGTTTCCTTCATACGACGAGCCCTGGCTCTTAAATCAGTTATTTTAAGGCCTGGCTGATCATCAATTACCATCATGTGGTTTTGCATGTTATTAACGGCCGCTACAACACGTTGGTATTCAATTCCATTAAGCGCACCGGTTTTGATTTTATCCGATTCCACTTCCGATTGAGAGCAGACAATACGATGCACAAGTTGCTCTGCGCTCATCTCAAGCGAGAAGATTCCAACAGGGATATTGCCTTTGAAGCACACATTTTCCGCGATATTAATGGCAAAGGCCGTTTTACCCATTGCAGGCCTCGCTGCTAATATCATCAAGTTTGAATTATTCAAACCATTTAACATGGTGTCGAGGTCTGTATAGTGAGAAGGTGTGCCTGTAACTCCTGTGTCTTCTGGACCACGTTGATGATAAAGCTCTTGCCTTTGTTGAAGCTCCTTAAGAAAGGGCACTTGTGATTCGGATTTAACACCAGATAAAATTTGCCCGATCAAAACTCCACTAGCAGCAGCAGCTGATTGGCTAATCTGAAAGAAAAGTTGTTGTGCTTCATCTAATGCTTCTGAGACATCAGCTGGTTCTTCAAGGGCACGTTTTTCAACATGTTGGGCAGCATGGATCATACTGCGCAGCATCGCTTTGTTGCGCACCAGCTCGCAATATTCTTCGATATGTGCCGATGTTCCCGCAAACTGGGCGAGGGTAGTGACATAGGCAACGCCACCCACTGTTTTAAGTTTGTCCTGTCTTTTGAGCTCTTCACAAACTAAGTGCACATCCGCAGGTTTGTCACTCTTATAGGCATCTTTAAGAGTTTGAAAAATGAGTTTATGTTCAGTGTAGTAAAAGTCTGCATCATCCAAAGCATCAGCTGCGACGTTAAGAGCGTTAATACTTGTTAACATGCAACCCAATACCATCATTTCGGATTCTTTTGAGTTTGGTGCAATTTTGACTTTTATAGAGGCATCAGACATCTCATTCTCACTTTATTGATCTTTAAAGGGGATTAGGGCTATGCACGAGATTTCCAAAGGAGAATCGAGTGGTAGCTTG
>NZ_JBFWIR010000019.1:0-43560 GCF_050255895.1 Parachlamydia sp. | reverse complement strand
TTTAAACTATTTCCCGAAGTTTCGAAATTGGGAACTGGAATGGCCTTGAAAAAACCCATTAACCAATTGATAGCAGGATTGTAATACATATACTCGATCACCATTGGCCTGATGGAAAATTTTTTCATAATGCCAATAGATGTCAAAACAGGATCGACGAAAACAGCTGGATGGCTCGGCAAGAAGAGAACGCCTCCAGGCTTATTCAGAGTGTTTTCATTCAAATTTTCTACGCCTTTGTACGTTACTTTATATCTAAACCAAAGGACAAAACGAAAAAAATATACAATTAAAAGCTCGGCAATAAATCGCACAATATATTCTCCATTTTAATGAAGCATGGCTTAGTATTTAATCCATGTCTCTTGAATAAAGAGTTGAGTATAAACTTTTTCGAGATTTTCTTCCATAGCTTAGAAAGGTGCCGCTTTCAGGGCAAGAAATGCTGAAAATGGAAAAGCTTTGCCATCAAATTTGATGGCAAAGCCAGAGTAGTGTGGATCGATTACATCACCCCTTTTCTACAGGGAGTCCCCGATGCTGCCAGGCGACTAACCCACCCGCCAAGTTATAAGCCTCGCTTTCTTGCTTATCTACACTCCAGCAAGCTGCAGCATAAGCAGATCGATGGCCTGACTTGCAATAGAACACAATTTTTTTCGTAGAGGGTACAGATGGAACTTTCTCAGCTTTAAATTGTGAAATCGGCAAAAGAGTCGCATTAGAAATCCTCTCTTCTTGATATTCACACAATTCCCGGACATCCACCAACACAACTTGCGAGTCATCCATCCATTGCTTTAAAGTCTGAGGATCAATTTCTTTAATTTTTTTTGCCATATACGCCCCCTAAACGATTTCCATAATCTCAAAAAAGCAAACAATTCTAGCATTTGTTTCTTTAAATTGCATTATGGCGCATTTGGAGCTATCTGGCAATATTGAATTAAAAAAAAATCTATATCGTTTATTCCGTTTTCTTTACTCTACAAAATTTCTGCAGCCAGTGCCGCCAATTCCGATCTTTCTGTCTTTTCTAGAAACATATTGCCATAAATTTTTTGATCGGCAAACCGACCTACTGCATAGGTCAATCCGTTTGAATCTTTATCCAAATAAGGATGGTCAATTTGTGTAGGATCCCCCGTTAAGATCACTTTAGTACCTTCACCCGCACGAGAAATAATCGTCTTAACTTCGTGTGGAGTTAGGTTTTGGGCTTCATCCACAATGATATACATTTTTGGTAAAGAACGTCCACGAATGTAGGTTACGGCTTCCATCTCAACTTTTTTGCTTTCCGTGACCCAGCGCAGGGTATCGGTTGTTTGCCCTGAAGGAGATTCACACAAAAATTCTAAGTTATCATAAATAGGCTGCATCCAATGAAAGAGCTTTTCTTCTTTTGTCCCCGGCAAATACCCGATATCACGTCCAAGAGGAATTACGGGTCGGCTAACGAGAATCCGTGAATAGATTCCTTCGTCAAAGACCTTCCTTAATCCGCAAGCCAAGGCCAATAGTGTCTTACCTGTTCCCGCTGGCCCCAGTAATGTCACAAGCTTAATATCGTCACGCAACAGCAGGTCCACCGCACAGCGCTGCTCCACATTCCGTGGTTTAATTCCCCACATATTGACAGATTTTAGCAGGGGTTCTACCTGCTTACGTACAGGATCGTACTTTCCTACAGCCGAAGAATTCTCTGGAGAGGTCATCACAAGATACTCATTCGGATGGCAATCTAAATCGGGCAGCTTGATGAATCCATCTTTGAAAAAGGAATCTACATCATGCTTTGTCACCTCTACTCGTCGGTTTCCCCGGTACATGGTTTGATAAGCATACTTGAGGTTCTCATAATCTTCTGCTTCCAAGCCAATTGCTTCTGCTTTAATGCGAGCGGCAAAATCTTTTGAAACAAAAACAACATTTTCTGAGCGTTCAAATAGCAGATAAGCTGCCATAATGATTTTGTTATCTGTTGTAGATAAAGAAAAGTCTCCCTTATAATCATTTTTAATCTCAAGCGCAATGCGCACGTCGGAATCATTAGATAAAGAGATTCCATTATGTAAATCACCCTTTCCTTCGGATGCTAAAGAATCTAGAAAACGAAAAAAAGCCCGCGAATTCTTTCCTAAATCATTAGGTAAGCGTTTCATTTTGTCGAGTTCTTCTAAAACAGCTACTGGAATGACAACACGATTACGAGGAAATTTAATAATCGCTTCAGGATCATGCAGGATCACGTTAGTATCAAGTACAAATGTTTTTTTCACTAGAACCTCCTTTACCGAACTTTTCAAAGGGGACGCGATTTAGTATGGTGAACCTATGAGCCGAAGCTTACGAAAGAATGAAAAAAAGTGCGAAACAAAAATGCATGTTGAGAGATCTATTTTTGAACAATTCAGCAATCAACCCCATCGACTGCTAATTTAGTTTGACGAGAAATCCCCTCTCGAGCTAAGATTGAAACTTCAAGTAGATAAAGAAGTTAAAGGAGCTTTATGAAAATAACAGATAAAATTTTAAGCATCCCTCCTCATATTTCAACGACTTGGGCTAACATTTCCTCTCTACAAATGAAGGGACTTCTCTTAGTAGTCACTCTAATGGGAGGCGAAAGCGTCAATATACCAGGCTTATCTCTAGAAATTATTGAGAAAATCTTTTCTACCCATGCAACTTTCTTAGAACAAGAAACCCTTGCCCCCTCCTCCACATCTCACTTACTGTCTTCTAAAGGAACAGTGAGTGAAATTGAACTTCCTTTTCGGATGGGTTTCTCAACATTAGATGGGATAGGAACAGCCTTACAGCACAATCCAGCTCACGCTGACGCCCCTGACCTCCCTGAAGAAATTCTCGGAAAAATTGGAGCTATTGCTAAAATTATTTCTCCCGAAACTGAAGGCGATATTCCGAAACCGGAACCGCATTGCAATTGCATGCATTGCCAAATCGCAAGAACGATTCATCAAAACCTAACTGATGAAGAAGACTATGAAGAAATCGAGAACATTGAAGAGAATGCGGTAGAAGACGTTTCTGAAGAAGATCTACGTTTTTCCGACTGGGATATCACGCAAACTGGCGATAAGCTATTTTCTGTGGTTAAACGCCTAGACCCGGCAGAGAAATATAGTGTTTATCTCGGTCACCCAGTAGGGTGCACCTGTGGCCACACAGGCTGCGAACACATCTTAGCCGTTTTAAAAAGCTAAATGCATACAAGGAAGAATTCAAAAGGTTCTTCCTTTTTAAGGCTCTTCTTAGAGTAAATTTAACCTAATTTTTTCTTCATCTCTTCTAAAGAAATCGTTCCCTTTGCTGCATTTTTTAAAGCAAGCATTGCTTTACGAATATCTTCAGCATTTTCCAGAGCTTCCAAAATTTCTAAATCCTCAATTGGCACTATAGCAACCTGCCTCTTGTGATTAGTAAGAAGAATACGTTATTGTTTTTAGCTAACGCCTCCAAAAATATTCCTAAGTCCTTTCTCACTTGAGCAACGAAAACCCTTCTCATGTTTACTAAGCATTCATACCGCAATCTCAACACTTCCCATATTAAATATTAACTCATTGGTTTAAGTATTTTTAGCCTTTTTAACTTTCAATTTTTAAATTTTACAGTTCTTTGGAATCCATGATAAAGATAAATAAAAAGAGTCAAATTTTAGACTTCAAAAGACCCATTTAGTTGATCCTTTTCTTGTATTAAAACCCTTAAAAGACATAACATCTACCTATCCACTGTCATCATTACCCTGGAGCAGATCATGTCCAAAATCTCCACAACCCTTCTTCTTTTTTGTTCAACTTTAATTGGAACTATCCCTTCTCCCTTAATGGCCGCAAATCCACCTGGACTTTCCACAAATGCATTTCCGGCTTTTACTGGAAAGGTGATTCGCAATAAAGTCAGAATTCGACTTGAACCTTCCATGGAAAGCATGATTTTAAAAGAAATCGTCAACGGAGATATGGTTGTTGTAACGGGTGAAACAGACGAGTTTTACGCCATTCTGCCTCCTGAAGAAACAAAAGCCTACATTTTTCGCACATTCGTGCTAGACGACATTGTTGAAGGGCATAAAGTAAACGTGCGCCTATCCCCCTCACTTGAATCCCCTGTAATTGCGCAATTGAATACGGGAGATCGGGTAAACGGATCTGTGAGTACATCAAACGCAAAATGGTTGGAAATCACACCCCCAAATCATGTACGGTTCTACATTGCCAAAGATTATATTGAAAAAATTGGCCCCCCCGATTTAATGGCTAAAATCGAAAAAAGAAAGCAAGAAGCCTGCTCCACTTTCAGCCAAACGACATTAGCTCTCCAAACAGAGCTCCAAAAACCGTTCGAAAATATGCATGTCGACCATTTGTTTCAAAGCTTGAATCAAATGGCTAAAGAATACACCGATTTACCAGATGTTTCGGCGCAAGCAAAAGATTTCTTAAAGCACAGCCAAGAAATTTATCTGCATAAAAAAGTCGCGTATCTAGAAAACAAAACACAAGACCATTCTCAGAATTGGCAGGCAAAGCATTATGAATTGACTTCTGAATTAGAAGAAAAACAGAACAAGCTCGCTCAACTCGAAAAAGAATTAGCTGCAAAAGCACAAGCCCAACAAAGTCATGTCGCGACTCCAACGACGCCCCCTAAAGCTAAAACCCCTTCTTTGCAATGGGCATCCATTGAGCAACAGCGTTTCGAAGAATGGATTGCTAAGCGTGGCGGAGAAGGAACTTTTGATGAATTTTATGAAGAACAAGAAGTCAATCACACAGTGTTAACAGGAATTATTGAACCATATTCCCGCCCTGTTAAAAATAAACCGGGTGATTTTGTTTTAATTAATCAAGTCACACATTTACCCATTGCTTATCTGTATACAACAATCGGCTCAATTCAAGACAAGATAGGGCAACCCGTGACGATTCATGCCTCTCCAAGGCCCAATCATCACTTTGCTTATCCGGCTTATTATATCTTGTCGTTTGAATAGATTTTAAACTATTAAATTTAATAAATATGAAAGAAAAATTTTACACTTCAATCGTTTCGTTTTTTTGCCTAGTTGTTGTCGTAACCAGCTTACTATCTGCGAAGCTATTTCCAGCACCTTTCAGTTCCAATTTTTATTTGCCTGTTGGGATGCTCTGCTATCCTTTTACATTTTTAGCTGGCAACATTGTCACTGAAATTTATGGGTCTCGTCACGCAAGCTTTATGATTTACCTGGGATTTGGATTAGCTCTTATTACCCATTTTTTTATTGACTTTGCGATATCCCTCCCCTCTTCAAATCCCGAAATCCAGGTCGCCTTCAAAGCTGCTTTTGGGTTAAATGGAATCACCATTTATGGCTCTATGTTAGCATTCATTATCTCACAAACTCTTGAGATTAAGCTTTTCCTGTTCATAAAAAAACTAACTAACGGAAAGTATTTATGGCTTAGAAACAACGGTGCGATTGTTGTTTCGCAATTTATCGACACGTTTATTGCAAATTGGATTCTTCTTTATTTGGGAATGAAACTGGATTTAGAGCAAACGATCCATATTATCTTGGCGTGTTATGTATATAAGCTGATTCTTTCATTTTGCGGAACACCTTTATTTTATGGGTTTGTCTATCTACTAAAAAATAACATTGGACAACCCGATTCTAAACCTATTGTTGTCGACGCTTGAGAATATGATCCATTTTAAAAGGCATATACGTTGGTTGCTTCCACTCATAATATGGCTTTGCATCACGCCCTTCACTCCGCGCATCGACTTAGCACTGAGCCACTATTTCTACTCAGACAGCACGAAACATTTTGCTTCAAATGCCTTTTATCAATGGGTTTATAACTACGGTGCTTGGCCAGGACTTTTCCTTGCGGTAAGCGCGCTTGTCGTTTTAATTCTTTCTTTTTTTATTCACGCATGGCAAAAATGGAGATCCAGTGCACTTTTGCTTGTCCTCACTTGCGCGATTGGATCAGGCCTCGTTGTCCATGCCATTCTGAAGGAAAATTGGGGCAGGCCACGACCAAGACAAATCACCGAATTTGGCGGACAGCTTAATTTTCGTCCCTACTATGTCCCCTATTTTGCAAAGCAACCTGAAAAAACTAAATCCTTTCCGAGTGGACACAGCTCAATGGGATTTTATTTTCTTGTCCTTGTTGTTTTAGGTTATACGTTAAAAAATAAATCCCTCATTTATATGGGAGCAATCTGCACACTTCTTTTCGGCACATTACTCAGTTTAACGCGCGTTGCGCAAGGGGGACATTTTTTTTCGGATGTTCTTTTCTCCGGCTTAATCATGTGGTGGTGTGCTTTGAGTATTAATTGGTTATTACATCAGAAAGCATATGAAAGGACTCACTAAACGACAGCAAGAAATCTTGGATTACATCCAAGAATTTATCCATTCACATCAATTTTCTCCCAGTTATCGAGAGATTATGCAAAATTTTGGATATTCTTCTTTGGGTTCTGTTTCCAAGCATTTACAAGTCTTAAAGCGAAAAGGTTTATTAACGTCTGAAAAAAAATGCAGCAGATCAATAAAGCCCTTAGAAACAAAACCATCTAACCTTAATCAACATGAATTAGAACTCCCCTTCATTGGACATATTTTGGCCGGATTTCCTGTTGAAATTTTTCCAAAAACACAATCCCTCGCGGTTCCAAAGTTTTTAGTACAGGAACCCGATTCAAGTTATATTTTGCGAGCGCGTGGAAACTCTTTAAATGATGAGATGATCAGCGACGGAGATCTTTTAATAGTCGAAACGGGTAGAGAAGCGTGCTCAGGGGAATGGATTGTCGCTTTACTCAATGAACATGAAACATTTATTAAACGTTACTATCCTGAAGGCCAATATGTGCGCTTGGCTGGACATGATTCCGCACAGTCGCCCATCATGATTCACTTGGATGATCTTGTCATCCAGGGAATCGTTGTCGGACTCGTCAGATTATATGACTAATGGATAGGATTTCCTATTCATGCCATTCAGTGTCTTCAGGCTCAGGCTCAAAATCTTCTAATGTTTTAGACTTTTTTCCAGAAATCAAACGAATCAAAGAAAGAGTCCAGGCAATTAAAACATAAATCCAAGACAGGATGAAAAACAGCAAAGGAAAATGCTGTACGATTCCATAAAAAATCAAAACTGCTGCCACAACAATGCAAAACACTAACTGAAAAGAAGCCACTCTGACATGTAAGCTTTTAAAACTGGGAAACTTCCATCGGCTAATCATAAAATAGCCCAAAACAACAAAAGCGGAGATCAAAAACCACGCTTGCGTTTCAAGACTGATGGAAATATAGTGATTAAAATCATTTGAAGCCAAAAACAGATTAGCAGAGACCATTGCCGCTGCCCCAGCAGGAATTGGCAGCCCCGTGAAATTTTTTTTATTGGCAGCCAAAAGCTCCTCATCGCCACGAGCCTGTTGGGCAGATGCACTAAAACGCGCTAATCTTAAAACGCCGCAAACAGAAAATATCATTGCCGCAATTGTCAAAAAAGCTGAAAGTTGCGATCCCTGTTCCAAGCTAGCTGTTTTAAGTACAATCACAGCGGGAGCAACACCAAAGGTTACAGCATCAGCTAAAGAATCAAAAATCCCACCAAATTCACTTTCCGCTTTCATCGCTCTAGCCACCGCTCCATCAAGCAAATCCGCGAACGCAGCTAGTAACATGATTCCTGCTGTTGCCATTAAGATATGTTGATCTACTTGGCCAAAATTTGTCATAGTCATTTTAAAAATGACAAACAAACCGCATGTTAAGCTAAATGCTGTTATAATATTGGGAAGTAAGTAGATTTTTTTCATCTTTTCCTCAGACATTATCTGATTAATATTGAATCCATTAAGTTTAATATAAAGGATTTATTCATTTACTGATAGCTTCAGATTTAAAAAAAGGCATATTAAACTAAAGAATTAATTAAAGAGCTGCTAACCCTTGAACTCTTTCCACTTGCCGTAAAGCTTCACGCATTTGGTGCATGAGGCGTCCGGCTTTTTCAGGATGGTGGCGGTCTTCATCTAAAATGTTCCATTCCTCAGTAATCTCCCCTTCTTGCAATAAAAATACGTGATCGGCCATCGCAAGAGCATCGTGAAAATCATGGGTCACCATCAAAATGGTTGTCTCCAATTGTTTTTGGATATGTCGCATAAAGACATACATCTGCTCCCTCAAGACAACATCTAGAGATCCAAACGGTTCATCTAAAAGTAAGACTGGACGATTTAAAATCAGGGCACGAGCAAGCGAAATTCTTTGCCGCATTCCACCAGAAAGTTCATCCGGAAATTTATCTTCACAGTCTGATAATCCGAACAACCCCAATAATCGACGCGCATCTTCTTTTAACTGAGGAAGAGGGACTGTTGTTTTTTTGCCTAGCTCTGCACTGAGTGTCATATTGCGAATAACCGTACGCCATGGAAGAAGCAAGTCCTCTTGCATCATGTATGCAATTAAATCGTCATTCTCTGACAATGGTTTGTTATCAATTAAAATTGCTCCTGAAGCAGGAGAAAGAAGCCTCGTTAAAATTTTAAACAATGTCGATTTGCCCGATCCAGACGCTCCAATCAGAGCTCCGCTTTCTCCCTTATTCAATTTAAGCGAAAGATTTTTAAGAATCTTGTTTCCTTCATACGAAAATGAGAGATTTGATATATTTAGCATTCGAAAACAACTTTGACATTAAAATTAAAAGAAGAAATCTTAAAATTTCATTTGATTTTTGTAAACCTATTTTCAGAACAATTATTATCACTTTTTTAGAGGCAATATGTCATTTCAGCAGACTTTACACGATGTTCAGCACAAGCTTAAAGACAACCAATTAGATGGCTGGCTGCTTTATGACTTTCGCCGCTCAAATCCCTTGGCATGCCAATTTCTTGAAATTGCGCCTGAAACCAATTTAACTAGACGTTTTTTTTATTTGATTCCTCAAATAGGCTCCCCCATTAAAATCATTAGCATCATTGAAAGCCACCTCCTGGACCACTTACCTGGAGAAAAATTAACCTACCGCTCATGGCCTGAGCTAGAGGGCCATCTAGCTCGGCTTCTTTCGGATAAAAAACAAGTAGCAATGGAATACTCTCCACGCAACGCCATTCCAGCAATCTCTAAAGTAGATGCGGGCACCATCGAAATGATTCGCTCATACGGCATTGAAGTGATGAGCTCGGCCGATCTTTTGCAAAGCTATACGAGTACATGGACCGCCTTTCAACTACAGACACATCGAAATGCGCTTAAAATTTTGGAAGAAAGTGCTCAGCTAGCTTGGAAATTGATCGCAGATAAATTAAGCACAAGTCAAAAAGTGACAGAGTATGATGTACAACAATTTCTCTTGAACTGCATGAAAGAAAAAGGCTGCATCACATCCGATCCCCCCATCTGCGCAGTCAACGCGCATTCTGCGAACCCTCACTATACACCTGATGCCAAACATTTTGCAGAAATTCGTCCAGGTGATTTTATTCTCATTGACTTATGGTGCAAACAAAATATCACTCATGCTGTTTATGCAGATATCACGCAAGTCGGCGTGGCTGCCGAAACCCCAACAATGTGGCAACAAACGATTTTTTCGGTTGTTAAAGAGGCCCGAGATGCCACAACACGCTTTATCCACGAAAATATCGAAAACAACCTGCCCGTTATGGGCTGGGAAGCCGATCAAGTCAGTCGCGATGTAATCACAGAAGCAGGTTTTGGGAATTTTTTTATCCATCGCACGGGTCACAACATTGGAGAAGAAGACCATGGTCCAGGAGCTCACCTAGATAATCTTGAGACACACGATGAAAGACTTTTATTGCCAGAAACCTGCTTCTCAATAGAACCTGGAATCTATCTTCCAAATGAATTTGGAGTACGATTGGAATATGATGTCTTTATCCATCCTGACCGCAGAGTCGAAGTCACTGGAAATGTGCAAAATAGCTTGATTTGTCTAGGTGAATACAAATAATTTTTGATACCATTTTAACTTGCATACAATTGGATTTAGGATTAAACTTTTATCCTTTTAGATAATCAACATAAAGGATTTGTGTGAAGCAACAACAGCCCATCTCAAGAGGAAATATTTTTTCAGCAATGTTTTTAGTTGCTGGAACTTGCATTGGCGGTGGAATGCTCGCACTACCTGTTGCAACTGGAGTCAGCGGCTTTATTCCCTCTCTTTCTATCATGGCCGTTTGCTGGCTAGCAATGACTCTGACAGCTCTTTTCCTCGTCGAAGTAAGTTTATGGTTTGAGGAAGGCGCACATGTGATCACCATGACGCAAAAGATTTTAGGTCCAATTGGAAAAGCTGTAAGTTGGTTTCTTTATCTGTTTATTTGCTACGCCTCTATCGTCGCTTATACTGCTGGCGGAGGCATTCAAATTGCGTCTGCTTTGGGACATTACTTAGGCCTGCCCATCAGCAAAGAAATTGGAGCTTTAATTTTCGTTGCGTTCTTTACCTTCGTCATTTATCTGGGAAGCCGATTTGTAGGAAAAGTAAATACCATTCTTTTCGTTGCCATGATTGCAGCCTATCTTGGACTTGTTATCGTCGGAATTGATGAAATCCACCCAACCTTACTTAGCTATCAAAAATGGAACGTCTCCCTTTTTGCGGTTCCTTTTTTACTGACCGCTTTTAGCTTTCAAACCATGGTTCCCAGCTTGACTCCCTATCTCAAAAGTCATCCCAATGCTTTACGCTGGGCCATTATTGGTGGGACTTCTATCGCATTTGTTATCTATGCAATCTGGCAGTCTCTGATTTTAGGGATCATTCCTGTAGGTGGACATAATGGACTTGCCGCAGCCTTAATCAAAGGGGAACCTGCGACACAATGCTTGCATCAACATGTGATTGGCACTTGGATCTGTACAGTTGCGGAATTTTTTGCTTTCTTTGCAATCGCCACCTCATTCCTTGGAATGACTTTAGGTTTATTCGACTTTCTCGCTGATGGTTTGTCCATCAAAAAAGAAGGGATTGGAAAAGTTTTACTAAGCATCTTAATCGCTGTGCCAACGCTTTTATTTGCAGTTAAGTTTGAACGAATCTTCCTCGTTGCCCTAGAAACATCAGGTGGCTTTGGAGACTCTATTTTAAATGGGATGCTCCCTATTCTGATGATCTGGATCGGCCGCTACTGGATGAACCTCAAAGGCCCTTTTAAAGTACCCGGAGGAAAGCCTCTTTTAGCCATTCTCTTTTTGTTCTTCACATGTACACTGTTTTTAGAAATTCTTATTCAAGGTGGCTGGATTGCTTCCCCTTACGAAGAGTATCATTTGCATGACCTTGAAACATTCATTCATGAAGTCTAACACCAGGAATCGATTATGGGATTAATCACAGCCTTTAAAGCATTTTTTAAAACCTTTAAAGACCCGCAAGGGGCTCAACAGTTTTTAGATGGACAACAACCATCCAAACAAATTCCTCAGCAGGAATCAGATCCTTCTCATCTACGTTTGCTAGCCATCTTGCAAAGAACGGGTCGTTTAATCGACTTTATTCAAGAAGACATTTCATCTTTTGATGATGCCCAGGTGGGTGCCGCTGTCAGGCAAATTCATCAAGACTGTCAAAAAACATTGGATGACTTGGTCGCGATTCGCCCTCTTTTAGACGAAAATGAAGGCTCAAAAATTCAAATCGCGGCAGGATATGATCCTTCAATGTACAAGCTTGTGGGGCATTTAAGTGGCACACCTCCTTTCACTGGAACGGTGATCCATCGAGGCTGGAAGGCGCATAAGAAATCTTTACCTAAAAAAACTGATACGCATCTGGATGAAATCATTTGTCCTGCTGAAATCGATATCATTAGAAAATCATAAGGGAAATCAAAATGAGTGAGAATAAACAGTGGATTATTGGCATAGATCTTGGAACAACCAATTGCACACTTGCATTTGCAGAATTTGATCCATCCCTTCCACCAACTTCTCAGCCTTTGATTCATCAATTTTCCATTCCTCAGCTTGCAGCAGCAGGTGAGGAACAAGAACTCCCCTCACTTCCCTCTTTTCTGTATTTTCCTTTGCAAGAAGAATTAAAGGCAAAGAGTGCCGCGTTGAGCTGGGATGCCGAACGAGAATTTTGTGTGGGAACATTTGGAAGAGACCGCGGAGGTGAACTTCCCGATCGACTCATTTCATCCGCTAAATCCTGGCTATGCCATTCTGGAGTGGATCGTCGATCCGCCATTTTACCTCCTCATGCAGATGAAAGCCCTAAAATGAGCCCCCTTGAAGTGACCGCACATTTGTTAAGGCATTTGAAAGAAGCTTGGGACACAAAAATGCCCGAAGCCCCATTTGTCGAACAAAAAATCTTAGTTACAGTTCCCGCTTCTTTTGATCCAAGCGCTCGAGAACTTGTTCAAGAGGCTGCTCGTTTAGCAAATTATCCCGAAACAATTTTATTGGAAGAGCCTCAAGCTGCTTTCTACGCATGGATGCACCAACACCACGACATTTGGAGAAATAACCTATTACAAGTAGGTGACAGCATTCTTGTCGTCGATATAGGTGGAGGAACCACGGACTTTAGTTTGATTTCGATATTGGACGAAGCCGGAAATCTCACTTTAAAAAGGCAAGCAGTAGGCTCTCATTTACTTTTAGGGGGTGATAACCTCGATTTAAGCTTAGCCTATCTAGCCCAAAACAAACTGGAAGAACAAGGGCACCATTTAGATGAAAGACAATTGCAAGCTCTCACCCAAACCTGCCGCCATGCAAAAGAATTGTTAATGTCAGAAAATCCACCCAAACATGTGGATGTCACAGTCATGGGAAGAGGCAGCAAACTTATCGGCGGATCACTTAAAACAAAAATTACCTTGGCAGAGGCCAAAGCTATTCTCGTCGATGGTTTTTACCCCTTAATTGCTCCGGAAGACCGCTCCCCTACAGAAAAACGTTTAGGATTGCAACAAATTGGCTTACCTTATGCGCAAGATCCACGTATTACGTCACAACTCGCGAAATTTCTTTCAATGACGGGAGAAGGGGATCGTGGAAGCATGGAAGAATTTGTGTTACCCTCAAAAATCTTGTTCAATGGGGGAACAATGAAAGCGCAAGCTTTCCAAGATCGTTTTGTCGAATTATTAAATAATTGGGCTACAACTCTTAATAAAGCTCCTATTCAAGTTCTCCCAAATCCTGATCTAGATTTTGCAGTAAGCCGTGGCGCTGTCTACTATGGCTTAGCTCGCCAAGGAAAAGGGATACGGATTAAAAGTGGCACAAGTAGAAGCTACTATATTGGGGTGGAAGATGCTGTTCCAGCAATTCCAGGGATGCCAACACCTCTTAAAGCCATCTGTGTCGTTCCTTTTGGAATGGAAGAAGGCTCTGAAAAAGAACTTCCTGACCAAGAATTTTCTCTTGTTGTAGGAGAGCCCACAACGTTCCGCTTTTTCAGCCATGCGACTCAAAAATTTGCAGATGGAACAGATCCAGAAATAGGAACCATCATCAAGCAATGGAAACAAGAATTAACCGAACTTCCACCCATCGAAACGTTCATTGAAAAAATGGAAGGAGATGGAAAAACACTCCGCGTCAAATTAAAATCTCGTGTTACAGAATTAGGCACTTTAGAATTATGGTGTGTTTCTTCAACTAATCAACATTGGAAATTAGAATTTGATTTAAGACAAAAGTAAACCATGTTTTTAATCTTTATCATTTCTTAACAATTTTGATGCATTCTCCCCCAACATTAAATTGGGGGATATATGAAAATTACAGAAAATCACATTAATAGTTTTAATCTAGAATCTCTTTCTAACTTCAAATCAATTGCTGTAAAAGGCAATGAAATTAGAGTTTTTGAAAATAAAGTTGACAAGGCTTTAAAAAATTAAAAACCATAAAAATTCTGTCAGATCTTCAAGAAATCATTGGTTCAACGCCTTCTCCAGAAAACGCCCAAAAAATTAACGCAATTATTACGCATATCAAAGCTGATAAAGAAAACAAACAAATTGCTTTTAAACCTGCACGAAAAATTGCTAATTGGATGAGTAAATTTTGGAATAAAATCCGTGGTTATGGATTTCAAACTTCACTCGAATTAGCTATCAAAATGTCTAGTGATACAAGATTGATTTGTGCACCACCCGACTCAGGACCGTTTTTAACACCAGAAGACCAAAAAGCGTATTTAGCTAAACGCATCGCGCATGATGCCAAAAACATCGCTGACCAACAACAAGCTGAGCGAAAAAGGCAAGAAGAATTAGAGGCTCATGCTGCGGAAGAAATGGAAGCTGAAAAACAACGTCAGGCAGAGTTAAAAGCTGAAGAAGATCGCTTATTTCAAGAACAAAGCGAGAGAAATAAAGCAAAGACTGAAGCAGAAAATAGAAAGCTTGAAGAAGACCAAATAGCTGAACGAGCTAGACTTGAAGAAAAAAATAGAAGAGAGGCTGAATCATTGGAAAAAAGCCGAAGAGAGAATGAACAAAAAGTTAAAGCTGAAAATGATAAATTAGACCAGCAAATCGCTGAAGAAAAAGCTCGTCAGGCAGAAATCAAAAAGCAAGAAAAACAAAAAGAAGCGGAAAGAAAAGCAGAGAGAGAAGCTAGAATTGCAGCGGAAGAAGCTCAAGAAGCACAAAGAAAAACCGAACGATTAGCAGATCAAGAGCATGCTCAAGCTTTTGAACAACGCCAAGCAGAGGAACGAGCAAAAAATGCAGCTGAAGCAAACGCTCGAGATGAAGAAGCTCGCCGAGCAGCTAAATCATAATTTTTCTCATTTTAGGAAGCTCTAAGCCAGAGTTTCCTAAAAAATTTATTCTTCATCTATATGCTCTTCTTCAAATAAAAATCGGCTAAAATTAATCAGTTGATCGGTCACTTCTTCCATCTTGTGGTTAAAGTCCACATATGCGGCTTGTCGATCACTATTTTGAAAAAAGTCTCCAGCCAAAACAGCTGTTTGCAAAGAAGTGTTAACTCCCATCCCATGAAAAAAGCTAGCCGTGGCGGCCGCATCACCTAGAACCAAAACCCCTTTTTGCGAAGATGAAAAAGTTTTGGCTTTCTGAAGAAGAATAGAAACATTATCCGCTATAATAACAGGCTCTGTTTCCAGCTTTTCCACTTCTAAAAACCATTCACACTTAGCAACTTTTTCCTTTAAATCTTCCAACGAAATGTGGCCAAATAATTCGGTGTCATGCGTAAAACTCTGTAAAAAAATAATACTTCCCGTTGGAACAGAAATTCTTCGAATAAAGTAATCTTCCTTCTTCAATATGGGTGAGACATCCACTCCCCTTGAATGATCTTTAAAAGGAACGAACGTCCACACACCTACAGCCTGACCTAAGCACTCACACTCAATCCCGGCAAAATCGCGCACCTTACTATGCACCCCATCTGCAGCAACAAGAAAATCATAGGGAAGGGAAATATTTTCTCCAGAAATTGCAACAATGGCTTCTTTTTTATCCTTTTCTAAAGCCCTAAATTCACCCTGAATTTTTTTGATTCTCAATTCCTTAATTCTGGCATTCAATCCTTTCTCCAAATTTTTAATGCGCACCAACCCCATGTGTTCCCCTCCAAAATCTAATACTTGAAGATGGGATAAGGCCACATTCCAGCTTTCTAAAAGATCTAAAGAGGATTTCAAAAGAAAAACAAACTGAGGCCTCGAATAGGACGCTCTTTTTTCGATGATTGTGACGTGCGCACCTTTTTTGTGAGCTTCAATGGCTGTCGCCAGCCCGGTAGGCCCTCCGCCAATGATGAGAACTTCGCTGGATTGTATTTTTTCACAAAAAATCAGGGTGAGAAAACAATAAAATAGAAGAATTTGAAAACGTTTCATCGCTTATGTACTCGCTTGTCAGTAAAGGTTTGGAGTGTAACAAACTTGCGTAAAACCACAAAACAGATTTTTTTTGAACTTTCTCGTAAAAGATCCGTTTGCATTTTTTAAAATCAAAGTTATATACAAAAAAAAGGTGTACTCATCTCTTGATTCTCCATCACTTGTCTAATCATTAGGAAAAATGAAATTACTTTTTTTAGGAACAGGGTCAGCTTTCACAGTCGGAGATGGAAATTACCATTCGAATTTACTATTGCAATCAGATACACACAAAAATCTACTCATAGACTGTGGGAGCGATGCGCGGTTCTCTTTGCATGAACAAAATCTGGATTATCAAGACATTCATGATGTCTATATTAGCCATCTGCATGCCGATCATGTGGGAGGATTAGAATGGCTGGCCTTTCAAACCAAATTTAATTTAGAGGCTCATGCTAAGCCAACGCTTTATATAAATAATGCTTTGGCCGGTCCTTTATGGGAGCATGTTTTATCGGGTGGACTGCATTCTTTGGAAAACGAGGAAGCCTCTTTGGAAAGCTTCTTTCATGTCAAAATAATTTCTCAAACTTTTGAATGGGAAAAGATCCATTTCACATTAATCCCCACAACGCATGTCCTTTCTAATCACATTCCACAACCTTGCTTTGGCCTCTATATAACCTTTAAAGAAAAATCGATCTTCATCACAACCGATACGCAATTTGATCCACAACATTTACTACCTTATTTTGAAAAAGCTGATCTTATCTTTCATGATTGTGAAACTGCCGCGATTTGCAGCGGATGCCATGCCCGCTATCCTGAACTTGCGACCCTTCCTCTTGCTATTAAAAGCAAAATGTGGCTTTACCACTATCAACCAGGTCCCCTTCCAAATGCCTTAAAGGATGGATTTCGTGGATTTGTCCAGAAGGGAGATCGATTTGATTTATGAATGAAAGTGATTTACATTATCTTCTCTTTAAAATCAAAGACAGCCTTTACGCTTTGAATGTGACGTGCATTCTCGAAATTGTCTTGCTACCAGAATTAAAATCTTTATCTTTCTCAGTTCCTGGCTTCGTGGGTTATTTCAATTACCACCAAGACGTTATACCTGTGCTGGATCCCGCAATTTTATTGGGATCCCCTGCAACTCCTTACTCTCTGCAAGACAACATAATCATATTAAAAGATAAGGACTTATGTTATGGCTTGATCATAAAGGATGTCTTAGCGATTTCACCTATCAATTTGAATGTTTCTCAAGCCCTCTTAAAAGAAAATTTGCACAAAACCCACACCCAATTTTTTTCTTCAATCGCTCTTTACAACGAGGAAGCTGTTTTTATTTTAAATCACAAAAACTTATACACATATCCTTCAATGACTCTTACTAAAGAGAAAACATTGATTTCGATAGCTCTACTTTCACAAGAATACGAAAAAAACATTCTTTCTGAAAGGGCAAAACAACTTTCTCAGACCTTGACGTCAAAAAAAAATCACAACTTAGCTCCATTTGTCATTGCAGAATCAAATAAAGAGTTATTTGGCCTCGAAGTTCAACACATTAAAGAATTTTATTCCGTTCGCAGCTTTACACCATTCCCTTTTTCGCATCCCTATCTCTTCGGTTTCATTAATTTACGTGGAATGATTCTCCCTCTAATTGATAGTGGGACATTCATTCAGTCAAAGCGAGAAAAATATCTTGAATCACTAAAAGTCATTGTGATTGAAATCTCCCAGACTCTCTTTGGACTGGTTGTAGATGATGTGATCGATGTTTTGTTACTTCCTAAAGAAGCGATTAAAACTAGCATCGAAAAAGAAAAAAGTCATTATTTGACCTCAACGATTCATTATAAAAATGCATTTTTAGGTGTTTTAGACACACACAAAATTTTTAAGTTATTTTCCTTATAAGGAGAAAAAATGCTCGATTATTTCAATGCCTTAAAGGTTAGAACCAAGCTGGCCTGGCTGACAGGAATTCTGATTCTAGGAATGCTTATCTACGGCTACATGTCTTCAATCACGGTACAAAAAATTGCTATTAATGGGCCTTACTACCAAGAAATTCGTTCGGGTCAAGCTCTTCTCGCAGATATTCTCCCCCCTCCGGCCTATATTGTCGAATCATATTTGCTCTCTTTTCAAGAAGCCTATGAAAAAGACCCAGAAGAATTACAAAGTCTCATTCAAAAAAGTTTAGACTTACAAAAACAATATAACGAACGCTATAACTTTTGGATGACAAACTTGCCTGAAAGTCCCATTAAACATGTTTTAACGGAATCTCACTTACCTGCCGAAGATTTCTTCACTCAATGGCATCAACAATTTTTACCCGCAATTAAAGCGGGCAATCATGCAAAAGCTGAAGAACTCCTATTTGGTCCCTTAAAAACTTTTTATCAATTGCATCGCGCCAAAATTGACGAGGTCATCCGTTTAACAAATCAATATAACGAAACGATAGAAAGAACCATTAATGACTTGGGTCAAAAAATGCAATTTTTTGCCAACATCAGCTGGATTTTTACGATTTTAATGGGGGTCATTTTAGCTACAATCATTGGGTATTCCGTAACAAACCGTCTGCGTGAAGTTCTGAAAAGAATTTTATCAACCTCAAATGAAATTGATGGCCTTTTAAAAACGCAAACGTCCTTAACCTCTGAACAAGTGTCTTCCGTTAAAGATGCAACTTCCTCTCTAAAAGGATTAAATCGTTCTTTTAAACATACGGAAGAGCTTGCCCTGGATTCAAGCAATCGATGTAAAAACTCCCTTCATGTTTCTGAAAAAGGCAATAAGCTGATTAAGCAAATGCTCGAGGGACTGATTCAACATAAAGACAAAGTTTTAGCAATCGGCCAGCATGTTTTGCGACTGACTGAAATCACCAAACAAATTCACAATATTGCTGCCGTGACGGGAAATATCACTAATCAAACGAACATTTTAGCTCTAAATGCCGCTGTTCAAGCTGCCCAAGTTAAGCAACATAGTGAAAGTTTTTCGGTCATAGCTAGCGAAATACGCAAATTAGCAGATGAAAGCAAAAAATTTTTATTGCAAATTGATGTTTTGGCCGAAGACATTAAATCTGCGACCGATTCAACGATGCAAATTGCCGACGAAGGGAATAAAACGGTACAAGAGTGCATTAAATTGGCCCAATCTTCCACCGAGGCTTTTAATGCAATCATTTCCATTACTACGGACTCATTCGTGGGTGCCGAGCAGGTTTCTAAAAATGTGAAGCAACAAAGCTCTGCAGTTGAGCGGGTCACTGAAGCACTTGACTTAGCAAACACGTCAACAGGTAAAACATTACAAGGAATGGACCAAACGCGTAAAGAACTGGAAAATCTCAATCTTGTTTCTGAAGAACTAAAAACCATTGTGTAAAATATATGATTGAAGATGAAGAGCTTAGAATTTTATTCGAAGCAGAAAGTGAAGAAAAAATTCATTCAATCGAATCCAATCTAAAAAAAATAGAAACCAATTTTCACGATGAAACCGTTTGGAATGAATTATTGCGTGATGCACATACCCTTAAAGGCTCTGCTCGCTTACTCAAAATTAAATCTATTGAGATTATCACTCACCGATTTGAGGGTATTTTACAACATCTTAAAGCATCCAAAAGTCAAATTTTTCCAGGACAAATAAAACTGTGTTACGAAATTTTAGATGCCATTCACTTATTTACAGAGGAAGAGATTGGGAAAGCTCCAGCACGCGTCGATATTTCAGAACTGTTGGAAAAAGCCTCACATGTCATGCAAGAAGAAGTTCTTTTCTCTTCATCAGCTTCTTCCCCGAAACTCCCTCCTCCTCGCAGTCAAAAAGACACGTCCCTCATTAATAAAATAAAAAAAATTTCTCAAAGAAAAGATTTCCTAACTAAAACGATTGCACCTCATGGCACCCTTAAAAATCAGGACATTCACATATCGACTGTACGCGTTAATTTTGAGCAGATCAACCAGCTAATGAATGAAGTTACAGAATTAAATGTCGTCAAAACCACAATTGAACAACTGAATAGCCAAATTGATTCGCTAGTGGAGACCTGGGAAGAAAAAAAGATCCTCTCAAGAAAATTAGCACATACAAAAATAGAACAACTCAATCAGCAAATTGAAGACAAGCTCAACCTTTTGCAAAATCAAGCAAGGGATCCTATCCATAAATTGCAGGTGATTTCTTCTAAACTCATTCAACATGTTCGCCGTCTTACTTTATTGCCGATTTCCAAACTTTTTGATTTATTCCCAACCATGATACGTGAGCTTGCCTTAAGCTTAGATAAAGAGGTTGAGTTTATCGTTTCTAGTGAAGGGATTGGGGTGGATCGTAAAATCATTGATAATCTAAAGGATCCCCTTACACATATTCTACGCAATGCAATTGCCCATGGAATAGAACCTCCGCAAATCAGAAAAAAGCTCGGCAAAAATCCTAAAGGAAAAGTCGAATTAAAAGCATTTCAGACAGAACAAACGATTGTGATCGAAATCATTGATGATGGCTCTGGTTTAGATTTCACAAAAATTAAGCAAAGAGCCATGGATTCAAAGCTTTTTACCCAAGAAGAACTCGATCATAAAACGCCTCAAGAGCTAATTGAACTAATTTTTCTTCCTGGATTTTCAACCTCTAAGCAACCCTCAGATATTGCAGGTCGTGGGATCGGTTTAGATATTGTCAAAAAAATGGTGCAAGATTGTTCGGGGCATCTCCGTGTGCGTTCTCAAGCGGAAAAAGGGTGCGCATTTTCTATTGAGCTGCCGATTGAATTCGTCACTAATCATGTTTTACTCATTTCACAAAATGGGGGCACTTACGCCATTCCTGTTGATAGGGTAGATGCCTGCTTATGGATTAAATCCGAGCAACTTTTTTCGATTGAAGGACAAGACATGATCAACATTTCTCAAAATCCTTATCCGGTTTATTTTTTAAAATATCTTCTAAATTCAACAAGAGAACACTTTTCGCTAGCAGATCCCATTCCTTGTGTCATGATTCGTAAATTTGAAAAACATATTGGATTGGTTGTAGACGCTATCCTTGAAGAACAAGAACTCGTCATTTTTCCTAATAAAACCCCCTTATTTGATTATAAGGGAGTTATCGGAACTGCCATTTTAAAAAATGGCAGTGTTTGCATTGTGATTGACCCATTTGAACTCATTTACCTTTCAAATGTTCAAAATGAAGAAGCTTTACATTTCAAAAGCAAAAAAAAAACCATTTTACTGGTAGACGACTCCACCATTTCACGCGTAATCCTTAAACATGCGTTGGAAGAAAAAAATTATCAAGTGACTATTGCTGAGGATGGCCTACAAGCGCTTGAACTTCTCCAAGAAATGAAATTTGACGCAATGATTACCGATGTAGAAATGCCTCGCATGAATGGATTAGAACTCACTTCACACATTCGAACACAAGATTATAATTACATCCTTCCTATTATCATCATTTCTGATCTATCATCAAAAAAAGATGAAGAAAAAGGGCTAAAAGCTGGTGCTAATGCCTATCTCACGAAATCAGAGTTCAATCTACAAAATATTATCACCACATTAGAAGAGTTAATAAAATGAATGATGACAATAAAAAAACCATTTTAGTCGTGGATGACACTCCCTTGCAAGCGATCATGCTACGTCGTGTACTTGTCCAAGCCAATTACGATGTTCTCACAGCCAAAAATGGAGCCGAAGCCTTAGAATTCTTAAAGAAGCAAAAATTTGCCTTAGTGATCACCGATGTAAATATGCCCATTATGGATGGATTTAAGCTATGCCGCATTATAAAAACCGACCTTAATCTTAGATCGACCCCAGTGATTATTTGCACCGTTCTGGCCTCCCCAGAAGATTTGATTAAAGGAATTGAAGCAGGTGCAGACAACTACATCACCAAGCCTTGGAATAACGATCTCTTGCTCTTGCGCATAAAAGAGCTGGTAGGGAGATCTAGCAGTCCTCAAATTTTTTCGAGTACCGAAGAAATTGTCTTTGGAAATCAAACCTACAAAATTAGCACGAATCGACAATACATTTTGAATTTTTTACTTTCAACCTATGAACATATTCACCAACAAAATATTGAATTGCAAGAGCTTAAAGAGGAAATTCAAAGAAAAAATTCAGAGCTAAAGCAAGCTCAAAAAGAGCAAGAACAAATCATGCTCAATGTCTTTCCCTCTTATGTTGCGCAAGAATTACTAGCCTATGGATCTGTTAATCCTACACGTGTTGAAAATGCAACCGTTGGATTTGTCGATTTTTCCGGATTTACCGAAAGCTCTTCTAAACTAGAGCCCCAAAATTTACTTGAAGTTCTCGAGTTTTATTTCGAAAATTTTGACCGCATCATTGAATCCAGACAAATCGAACGAATTAAAACAATCGGGGATGGCTACATGTTTGCAAGTGGTGTCCTAGAGCATAAAGATTCACCAGCCCTCGATTGTGTCTTAGCAGCGATAGAAATACGTGATTTTATGATAGAATCCGAAGCCTTAGTCAAACAAAAATATCATATTGAATGGAAAGCTCGTCTGGGAATTCATTCTGGTCCTGTCATTGCGGGAGTTGTGGGTAAACAAAAGCTCGCTTATGACATATGGGGCGATACAGTCAATATCGCTAATCATTTACAGGCGCAAAGTGAAGAGGGTAAAATTAATATTTCCCATGAAACTTATGAAAGGATTAAGGATGTTTTTATTTGCACATATCGAGGCAAATTGCCTATTCAAAGACGTAAAGGAACGAATAGTCTTTCAATCGATATGTATTTCGTGGAAAGCCTTAGACAAAAATAAATTCAGGGGTTCAGCAATTCATCTAGAAAATAGGGCCTCATCTTTTGATTATTCCCTTCATTTGCCTGAGGTTTATTAAATTTCTTTCCAAATTCAAAGATGATAACTTCAGAAACTTGTTTGATTTCTTTAGGTAAATTTTTGAGGTTTTTTGATTTCTTATTTTTTTTTGACATAGCTTACCTTACAAAAGAATGAGACAAACCACGTCTTAAAATGCAATTTTTATGCCAGCATCAAGGAAGCGTCCATAATCCACCGATTGCTTTAATCAGATGAATCGTTGAGACATATTGACGTCCGATTCGATTGACAAGATCCCTTTTTAATTCTAATTCGGCTCTTTCACTATCCACAACTTCGAGATAATTGATGACCCCCTCACTGTAACGATCATTCGATAATTGAGTCGTTTCACGTGACGCCGCCACTGCTTTTTCCAAACTGTGAATCTCTTCCCCTTGCAATTTCAAATTCGCTAAAGCACTTTCGACTTCTTCAAATGCAATCAAAACTTGCTGCTGATAGTGAGCATCCGCTTCTCTGAATCTATCCCAAGTAAGACGCAGCTGCGATATGTTGCGCCCTCCGTCATAGATGTTTTCGGTTCCTCGAACATCAATTGCCCATAAACGACTTTTTCCAGATAGGAAGTCATGCAAATCAGGACTTGAAAAACCCAAAGTATTTGTGAGGGTAAAAGAGGGAAAAAACGAGGCGTAGGCAGCGCCTATTAAAGCGTGCTCAGCAGCTGAGCGTCTTTCAGCCTCTCTCACATCTGGTCGTTTAAGTAAAACCTCAGAAGGAATACCCGATGGAATTCTAGGTGGCATTTCTGTAATAGGAGAATAAGCGATTGAAACGTCTAAAGGTGGAACACCAATCAAGAGGGCAATCATGTTTTCATTCAATGCACGCTGTCGCAATACGTCATAATATTGTGCGTTGGCATTTTGATATTGCCGTTCTGCCTGTGAAACATCGATATAGCTAACTAGACCTGCATCATATCGTTCTTGATTAACCTCTACTTCTTCTTTGCGAACACGTATGGTGTCTTTTAAAACATCAATTTGGGCATCTAATGAACGGATTTGAAAATATGTGCTTGCCAGTTCAGATGTTAAAATTAGTACACTGGATTGGAAGGCCATTTCTTGTGCTTCTAATTGTCGTAAAGAAGACCAATATTGACTTTTCAATTTACCCCACAGATCCAATTCATATTTCAAATTGAACGGGAGTGCATATAACATTTGATGCGCACGCAAAATCGTCGGAAGATTCGCAGGTAATCCAAAAACCTCAATCAATCCATTTGTGCTATTGTAGTCGGGATCTAAATTGACTTGAGGATAAAGGTCACTCTTACGAATATCTGCTAACGCTTTAGCTTGAAAAACACGAAACAATGCAGCAAAGAGATTTTGATTATTTCCTAGAGCCTGCAATTCCAGGCTATTTAGAATGGGGTCTTCAAAAATGTCCCACCAATTCTCAACATCTGGATTGGCGATTTCTTCTTGTTCTTCATATTTCCAATGATCGGGTGTGGGAGAACATGAGCGATGATACTTAGGACCTACCACACAACCAGGTAAAAACAACATGCTCAAGCAAAAGTAAAAATAGATTTTAGTCTTCATGATGCTCTGGTAATGGATTATCTATATAAACATCTGCTTGTTGCCCCACATACATGTTATAGTCCTTGGGTTCTTCAAAAGAATAGATCACCTGCAAGACACGTGTGTCCACTCGCTCTTCAGAAGTTCCTGTCAGGGATTTTTTAGGAACAACATAGGGCTCAATACGGACAAATTTAAGCGGAATCATCACATTAGCATTATTTTTGGGATAAGCAACGGCTGGACTATTTTTATCAAAATATCCTGCGTTTTGCTCATCGATATCTACCCGTATTTGCAAGTTCTTCAAATTGCCGACCATCAATAAAGGTTTATTTCTGCTAACAAATTCCCCGTCTCTTACATCTTGTTTAAGCAGAATTCCATCAATAGGTGAACGGACGATTAAACGGTTTAACAGTTCGGTGGTTTCCTCGACTTCGGCTTTGGCTGCCTTCACTCTCATTTCAGCAACCCGGGCTTCATTTTCTCTCGTTGTAACATCTTCTTTGCTGACTGCTCGAGGATCTTTTACCTTCTTAACTCTTTCAAACTGATCGATCGCTTTTCTGAGAGTTGCTTCGGCCACTTCCACATTTGCTCTTTGTACTTCCAGCTTAGCTCTTAATGCCCGAGTGTCAAGTTGTAGGAGTGCATCTCCTCGATGTACAGGATCGCCGACTTTAAACCACAGTTTTTCGACAATTCCATCTTCGGGTACCCCGATTTCAATATTTTTATCGGAGGCCTCTACAATTCCCGACGAGGCAATTGCCTGTAAAAAAGGGCTTCTTGATGGCTCTTTAATGGAAATAGCTTCTGGCGGCTCTTGTTGAAAAAGATGTGTCAAAATAACTGCTAAGAGAAGTCCTAAAATGGCCAAATAAAAACTGATTGTTTTAAAAATACTCATGCATAAAATCCTTTAAGGGGACGCGGATTTCGATATCCCATCATCACACCATCTTCCATCATCGCAAGACAATCGGCATACTCAAAAATACGATGATCATGCGTGACAACAATGACACTACGGTCAGATCTTTTCCCAACATCTGTTAAAATATGCATGATGCGTGCTCCATTTTCTGCGTCTAAAGCCGAGGTTGGTTCATCACAGATCAAAAGTTTAGGTTCATGAACAAGTGCACGCGCAATTGCAATGCGTTGCTGTTCTCCTCCTGACAAATGCACAATGTGGGCTTGTTCTTTTTCCTTCAACCCTAATGTATACAAAATACTTCTGGACCTTTCAATGGCTTCTTTTTTTGGAACTCCATTTAAAATCAAAGGGATCATAACATTTTGCAAAACTGTCAGCGTTTTAATGAGATGAAACTGCTGAAAAACGAATCCTACATTGATTCTGCGAAATTGAGTGAGTTCATCGTCATTCAGATCTGTTAGAGAACTGCCTAAGACATGCACTTCTCCGTCGGTCGGTCTTACAGTCCCTGCAATAATGCTTAAAAGGGTTGTTTTTCCACTTCCAGAAGGACCTGTGATCATCAAAAGTTCGCCTTTCTTTGCCACAAGATCTATCCCTTTTAAAATATCTAAATAGACATCCCCCGAAAAAACGCCTTTTGTTACATTTTGCAGCTCAACCGCATTTTCATTATTAGGCACGGAACACCTCAGATGCATCGAGAGTTTCAATTTTTCTAAGGCTTAAAAATGCTGAAAAAAAGGAGATCAAAACAATCATAAAAAAAGTCAAAAGAGGAATTTGCCAGGAAAAATAAAAGGGAATGCGTCCTGTTGTAAAAAGAATCACTCCATTAATGACTGTAATTCCCAATCCAATCCCGTATCCAATGAATCCAGCAATAAAGGCTTGAAAAAATACCATATGCCTCAATAAGCTGTTGTCAGCTCCCATAGCTTTTAAAGCACTAAAATTGCCCAAATTTTCATTAACAAACGAATAAAAAGTTTGACCGGCAACGGCGATTCCAATCACAAAACCCAAAATAATTGTCGCTCCAAATGAAACAGGAATTCCAGTATTAATAAAAAACCACCATAAGGTTTTCCAAAAAAAACTTTCCTTTGTGTAGGCCCTTAGCCCCGTCTCTTTTTCAATAGTCTGTACCATGGCACTAGGCGTAATTCCAGCTTTTGGTTGCACTAAAATAAAAGAAAGATTCTTTCTCGTCTTTGGAGCAATTTCAATAGCTCTTTCGTAAGTGGTATAAATAAATGGATATCCAAAAAATGATTGCTCAGCCTTCACAATACCCACAATTTTTACTTCATGATCATTAATATCGAAAACATCTCCGATATCTAAAGGCTTTTTCAGTGTTTTGCTAAGTTTATTAAGTCCGGTTTCATCAACAATTACTGCACCGGACTGCCATAAGTCCTCCAAACGTCCTTTAATAAAAGTGGGGGGGACTCCCGTCAAGGTGGCCGAATCAACTCCCATTAACTGCAAAGTCATAAAAGAGCCGTTATACAACTTGCCTTCCAAAAGAAAGTAATAAAAGGGAAGGGCCCAATCGATGCCAGGAACAGAACGCACACGGGTTAAATCGGTATCTCGCATGGGCTTGATATCTGTGATTTGTTCAACATGAGGGTCCACAACCCAAACAGGAATATTCGTATTGCGCAACATTGTGGTCGTCCAACGCATCACGCCCCAAAAAATGGATGACTGCTGGGTCATCAAAAGAGTTGAAAAAGCCAATCCGCTAATCAAAACAAGATATTTGACTTTGTCTCCTAGCAACATTTCTATGGCAATTTGAAGCATATGTCGAACGAGCTCGTAAGTGGAATCAAAACAATTTTAAAAAAAATATAGCTTTTTATTCTCTGATGTCTATTGTAAAGATTAAATTTTGTCAAACTTATTCCCTATTTTTTATGGATACTCAACAACAAAAAGAATTTGATTTTCTCAAAACGCAATCTTTACTGGATGGCTTATCTGAAGACGACCTAAGACTGTTACAAAATTGGCTTGTTAGAGAAAATTTTAAACCTAACGAAGTGATAATTGAAGAAAGCAGTGAAGGAACGGATCTTTATCTAATTAAAGAAGGTGAGGTATCTGTCTTAAAATGGGATGAGGAACACTTTTCACAAATTCCGCTTGGTAGGCTATCGACAGGTGAAATGTTTGGAGAGATGTCTTTTATGGACAACTCTCCTCGTTCAACAACAGTTAAAGCAATCAAACCCACTATCGTTTATAAGTTTTCTAAGAATGCACTTGCCAAGCATTCAACAGCAGAAATACAAAGCCAAATTTTTGAAAATATCGCCATCGCGAATATTCATCGGCTTCGACATTCAAATATATTGTATGTAAAAAATGCCCAAGGTTACCAAACACTTTTACAAGAGAAAAAATCGCGGGGCCATTTTTTTATCTATGAAAGTTTGCTTTTAGCCTTTTCTGTTCTACTTAGTCTTTTTTCTAAAGATTTGCGAAATGACTTGCCCTGGCTTATCGCGTTGATTCCATCCTTTTTGCTTATCAGATCTTATCAATATTCTTGGTCTCATTTCGGCCTTTCTTTGCAAAAATGGAAATCCCAATTCTTTGCTGCTTGTCTTTGCTTAATCCTTGTTGTGGGAGGCCTACAACTTATTAAAGACTTCTTAAATGCGTCTTTATCTTTTAGAATGCCGCCCCTTTCAGAACTTTCCTTCTTAGCTCTTGCATGCTTTGCTCAAGAATTTATTGGGAGAGGCATTTTTCAAACCACAATACAGGACTTTCTCGATGACAAAAATGGTTATCGAAGTATCCTGATCACCGCATGCTTTATCTTTATTTTCTTCCTCCCTTTTGGATGGCAAACAAGTTTAGCTCTTTTTTGCATCAGTCTTCCGATGGGCTTATTATTCAATCAACAAAAAAGTGTCTTGGGCATATTCCTCATTCATTTTGTTTTAAGAATCCTTGGAATTCTTCCGCTATAAAATCCCATTTAAATAATCAATTTCGCTCTTCAAGCTTGTGTTTATCTCTCTTAGGGAAGTATGATTGAATGTCTTTATTAACAAATCAAAGGAATTTTTGATGAGCATTGGGACAACTATCCATTATAGAGGATATTTAAAAGATCACGCATCGATTGATGCTTGTATTGAAGCCATTCGTAATTTTGCATCCAAAAAAGGATGGGAATTTGAAGAGTTCGAAGAAAAAGATATTACAATCGATCGCATGTATGAAGATGATCAAGAGAAAGTGCATGAATGGGAATATCATGGACCTATCAAAGGAATCACGGTAAACACACATGAAACATGTGAAGACCTTTGCTTTGCATTCGATAATGACTTGTTTTTCCAAGAATATGTCAAAACACAATATGCTCCAAGCGATGTTCACGTAGAAATTATCAATCTTCTACGCTCTCTCCAAGAACACACAAAAGAGCTTGTTGTTGATGATGAAGGGCAATACTGGGACACACAAGATCTTGAAACATTGAATGCCAATTTGCAAGAAACACAAGAATTGCTTGAGGAAATCCTAAACGACAATCCATCCTGCGAAGGACCTGTTTGGCTACCAGACGGTCGCATTGCAGATTTTGTTGAAAAAGATGCCTTAGAAGAACCAGCTGAGAAATCAGAAGAATAATAAATAAAATGGGCCCACAAAAATGGGCCCATTTTATTTAAAGCGTCTTCTTATATCTTTGAGAAACGGCATTCCAATCAATATTATCAAAGAATACCTGGATATATTTAGCTCTATCCAATCCAAATTGCGTAATGTAAGCATGTTCAAATACGTCCATCACGAGTAAAGGTTTTCCTCCCGACAGGTGGCCGACGTCGTGTTCATTAATCCACGTATTTACTAGCCTTCCTTGCTTTGGATCCACATATGTAATGACCCAGCCAATCCCTCTAATGGCACCGGTTGCTTGAAAATCGGATTTCCATTGGTCATATCCACCAAAATCCTGCACCATCTTTAAAAATAGTGGGTCATCTTGTTTTAATTGGTGGGTTTGCCCGCCTAAATTTTCAAAGTAGTACTCATGCAACAACATTCCATCAAATTCCCATCCTAACATATGCTTAAAACCAGCGAATTCGGGGCTTTGACTTTTGCCTGTCTGGTCAAGCTCCCCTATTTTTTGTAAGAGTGTATTGGTATTGTTGACATAACCTTGATACAATTTGAAATGCATCTTTAATAAGTCATCATTTAATCCCTTCACTTTTCCAAGCAAATGATCAAAATCACGTACTTCATATTTTTTTGTCGATGACGCAGTTTCGTCACCCATTGCCATCTGAGCAACGCCCATCATCAAGCTGATTGCTACTAGCCAAATTTTTTTCATCATGACCTCATTTTTTAGACATCAGTGCTAGCTTAATAAAAATAAAATTTTTATAAAAAGGTTTATCATAAAAAATAGAAAAAAGAGCGCTATGAAACGATTTTCTTATACATTCTTTGGTATTCTGACTTTTTTAGGATTACTTTGGATCACTTTTGAAGGTTTGCAATACCTTAGAGCCAAACGTTCTGAGATGACCTCGCTATCAGCCCAAGAACAAGAGCCCTTTGCAGTTCCATTGGGCTTACCTCCACTACCTTGGCCTGAGGATAACCCTTATAACAAAGAAAAAGCGGAATTAGGACGCCTTCTCTATTTTGATAAACGCCTTTCCTCCAATGGAACCGTCTCCTGTGCTACTTGTCATGCTATTCAAGATGCTTTTACAGATAATCAAGTTGTTTCTCAAGGCATTGATGGAAACAAAGGAAACCGAAACTCCCCTACAGTCATTAACTCAGCATACCAAGATTTTCTATTCTGGGATGGAAGAGCCAGTTCTCTCGAAGATCAATGCAAAGGTCCCTTAGCTAATCGAAAAGAAATGACTCAGGCACAAAGCGCTTCGGATGCACACCGAGAATGTCAAGAACGGATTCAGAAAATTGCAGGCTACCGAGCTCTATTTAAATCGGTGTATGGAAATGACGACTGCAGCATTGATGATATAGCAAAAGCAATCGCCACTTTTGAAAGAACCATTCTTTCAGGAAACTCCCCTTATGACCGCTACATCGTCAATAAAGATAAAACCGCCATGTCTGCCGAAGCGATTCAAGGGTTAACCGTATTTAAACGCAGTGGATGTGCAAATTGCCACGCAGAGCCCCTTTTTACGAATGGTCAATTCACAAATATCGGTGTTGGAATGGATGTCAAAGATCCTGATCTCGGTCGCTATGAAATTACCCATAACAAAATGGATTTGGGAGCGTTTAAAGTTCCCACTTTGCGAGATGTGGAGCGCACATTTCCCTATATGCACGATGGAAGCTTGAAAACCTTAGAAGAAGTGGTTGAATATTATAACAAGGGTGGAATTCCTAACTCTAATTTACATCCCCTCATCAAACCTCTCAATCTGAGCGAAAGTGATAAACAAGCGCTTGTGAAATTTTTGCAATCACTCAATGGAGAAGGTTGGCAGATTAAAGAACCGGAAAAATTTCCTGATTAATTAAAAAACACATCTTTTCATTCATAGATAATCATTATAATTAAGTTGATAAACTAAAGCAACTAATGCAAAACCGTAACTTACAAACTTAATTTAGGATTATCATGAATGTATTGTTTTATCTGGTCATCCACACATCCAATATATTAGGAATATTTACAGATCCCTTCGAATTTGAGGGAGATTATGGATCTGGAATCAACCTCACTCGCCAAAAAATCTTTGAGCAAGTGGTATCCAAAGAAGCTCTCGCAAAAAATCTGACTGGCCAAGAAATCATTCAACTCATGCAGAGTCCCGATGCTTCCCAAGCAGAGATCGCTGAATACCATCGCATGCTAGTTGAACAGGCACTTCTAGCAGATCACACATATGGACCAACCTTAGCGGAACTGATTCCTGATGATCTCATTCAAGTCCTCATTCAAAAACAAAGTGCGAATCGGGAAATCGGTTTTTCTACCGAAGATCTCGAAAATTTTACGGCCTTCATTCATCGCTATGGGGATCAACACATCTTTCATTTTCTACGTAGTAACCTCTCCGAATTTCTAAGCTTAGATAAAATTCTACGCGATCACGCGGCAACAAAAGGCAAAGATTTTGACTTGCCCATTCTCGGATCGACCGAGCCATTAATTGGACAAAAAAATTTCGAACTTAAAGTCGCTTTGCTAGACAAATTAATGTGTGCAAAAACTCTTCAATTAGCAAAACCTGAAGAGACAGTGCGAAAAAGCCTAGCGGAAATGCCTAAAGATTTTCTAAATGCCTATTTTGGACCTACAGCTAACACACAAGATCTAGCCCTTTTTTGTACGCCAGCAGGGCAAACCCTTTTTTACTGGCTTTACCACGCTCTTAATTTACATCTCATCTCTAAAGATCCAGCAATGATTACAGAAATCAATCTGGTCAAAAAACGTTTTGCAGAATCGCTCGCTAACCCGGAATTCAGAGCGCAAGCATTTAGAGAAAAACTAATCGCAGCTAATTCAGGACTCCTGTTCACCCAAGAAAGCGATGCCTATATTCCCAAAGCTTTAGGAAAAGAAAATCTTTTTCTTCCGATTGATAAACAAAATCCAAGAGATGGATGCTTTATTTTTCTTCGTACAGATATGTGGGAACCTGAATACGAAATCATCCCTATTGCGGATTATGAAGGATATAAAGAAGGACGCTTAACTGTTGCCCTAGCGACTCATAAAACAGGCAAAAAATTCCTACTTGCCTCGGGGCATGGACATTCAATAAAGGCTGAAGATGGAAGGTTTCAAATCAGCCTAGTGATGCAAAAGTTTCAGCAGCTGTCTAAACTGCCAGAAAATAAGGGTCTTCAGTTGCTCATCGGAATCGATGCCAACACAAAATCTGAAGAGGACGTAAAAGCTCTGCGCGAGCATTTGGATACATTAGGTCTTATCGGAACAAATGTAGGTCCTACCACAGTCAAAAAACGGATGGTGACAACACAACATGCTAAAGCTGGACGATTTGCAATAGACGAAGAGGATTATCTGATCACTTTAAAACCAGATGCGGGTGGAGATTATATTTTTATTCACTCAACTGTTGGCTTTTCTGAAGAAAAACCAGATGTCAACGATGTTCTTCCAAACATAAAAAATCCATCGGACCACTACCCCGTCGGAGCGACGCTTTATCCTCTCGAAAATCAGTGTTAAATTTTAACTTGAGATAAGGCGTTTAAAATTCTATCCTTTATCATACCTTCTGGGGAGCGATGACAGATAGATTTAAATTGTCCCTCACTATCTTCTTCGTGATTTTTTTAGATTCTCTATTTATTCAATAGAAGAGGGCATTCATGCAAAAAGCACATGATTTTATCATTCCTTCCTGCCGGGCAAACATTATCCAACTTAAAGATCCATTATGCAACACTTGGAAATCCTAAAAGAGACGCAAACAGACAAATCACAAATGCCGTCTTAGTCCCGCATTGGATGGGTGCCCCATTGCTTTCACCCAAAAACCGTTAGATGCCAATACCTATTCTCTTATATTTCCTGATAACGTCGGCCATGGTCAAGCAAACCAAGCGATGGGCTTCGCACTCGCTCTCCACAATATAACTCTATACAGACATGGTTGAATTGCAATATAAACTTGTCACAGAAGAATTAGGGATTTCTCACTTATTATGGGCTCTACAAGTAGCCGAATTCGTTCAATTTAAAATGATGCTCTCTTCTGGCATTATTAAGGGTGACCGCGTGCTTTTTTCAAAGAACTTCCTCTTAGATTAAAACGTTAACCATGCTTCAAAATCTCCATTCAAGACTCCCCCACCCTTATCAAAATGGCTGTATATAAAAGTGCCCCAAGGACAAACTGGGGATATCCAACTTGATCTCGCTTTGGCAACTCATAACGCAATGAATTAAGAATAACCCCACCAGACACAAAAGATATCACAATCGCTACAACAGCATCTGGAATATGCGTTAAATATCCCACAACATAACCCAATACTAACGCGATGACTAAGGTCCACCTAACTTGATCCTGATACAATTCTGAATTGTCCAAATTGGTATTATGATCATGGATAAAATAATGCATCCCCATCGCAATCGTAAAAAGAATGATGGGCTGAATTTCAGGATTTGTACTATCCGATAAACTCGCCCCAACAAAAAAATTAAATAGCAAATACCCGCTGATTGTTAGCCAAAAATTGGTTTTTGTCACTTTTTGTGTATGGAGTCCATAATAAAAAAGAACTCCAATGAGGGCTGTCACGTAAGCATGCAAATCAAGGTAGGGAATCATTTCCCCAAAAGCCCGTTTTAATGCGGGTTGCCCCTTTTCAAGAGCTGGTAAAAGATCGACAAATACGTAAGCAAAAGAAACGCCTGCCGCAAAAGAGAGGAACGCCCCTCGCCATACCCATCCTAAAACCTTGGCTGTGTTAGCAAATACATGAATCCCTACAAGCACAAGTAAAGCAAAAAAACCCGCATGCATTGGAAAACCTATTTTGATTAAAATTTTTACCCCTTAAGATGTAACCAATGCATCGCTTTATAATCGGAGAAGAATTTTCATGAAACATATCTCTTTAGTTTATCTTCTATTTTTTTATTCTCAGTTTATTATCGCAAACAACGATCTTTTGCCATCTTGGACCGATGGACCAACAAAATCAGCCATTCTTCATTTTGTTGAAGAAACAACTCAAAAGGATCATCCGCACTATATCCCCGTTGAAGAAAGAATTGCGACCTTCGACCAAGATGGAACATTATGGGTAGAACAGCCTCTCAATACACAACTTTTTTTTGCAATTGATCACATCAAGTTGTTTGCCCCTCAACACCCCGACTGGAAAGAAAAAGAACCTTTTAAAACAATTCTGATGCACGATGTAGCGGGCTTAAAAGCCTTTGATGAACGTGAAATAGAGCAAATTATTGCTGTAACACATGCAAATATGACTGTTCATGAATATAAAAAGGCTGTACAAGAATGGTTGCAAAAAGCTATACACCCCCATTTTAAAAAGCCATTTACTGAACTGGTTTATCAACCAATGCTTGAAGTGATTCAATTACTGCAAAAACATGGCTTTAAAACCTATATTGTATCAGGTAGTGGACAAGAATTTATTCGGGCTTATGCAGAAAAAATTTATGGGATCCCACCAGAACATGTGATTGGATCGGCTAGCAAAGTCAAATACATTTACCAAAATGACTGCCCGGCTCTTTTAAAGCTTTCGGAATTATTATTTGTAGATGATAAGGCAGGCAAACCGGAAGCTATTAGCTTGATCATTGGACGCCGTCCCTTTGCTGCATTTGGAAATTCGATTGGTGACCGTGAGATGCTAGAATGGACCCAGGCAGGTTGTGGAAAACGATTAGCATTGCTCGTCTATCATAACGATGCAATCAGGGAATACGCCTATGGTCCCAATTCGAAAATTGGAACTTTTTCATTTGCCCTGATGGAAGAAGCTAAAAAAAGAGGGTGGCTTGTGGTGAGCATGAAAGATGATTGGAAAATGATATTTGCTTGGGAATCTCCGTGCAAGCTTCCATAGGAACATAAATGAAAATAGACGAATGGATTGTTTATATTATTCAAGCTGAATCAGGAAAACTCTACACGGGGATCACAAATGATCTCCAACGTCGTTTTCAAGATCACAAACAACTTAAAAAAGGAGCTCGTTTTTTTCATTTTTCAAGCCCAGACAAGATCGTTTTTAGCGAAAAACATCCAAACCGTTCGGAAGCTTTAAAACGTGAAAGTGCAATAAAAAAAATGAATCGACAAGAAAAACTAAAACTTATTACTTCTATGAACATGGACCTGTGACGTTATGGCAAAAATTTTTCTTCCTCCCCTTGATGACGATCTTTTAAAAGAATGTACGATGACGGCATTCCGAGCGCGCGGAAGCGGCGGTCAGCATGTTAACGTAACCGACAGCGCTGTGCGTTTAACGCATAATCCCACCGGCATTGTGATTACATGTCAGGTGCACCGAAGTCAGCATTTAAACAAAAAGGAATGCCTCGTCAAATTGCGCGAGGAAGTTGAACGACGCAATTATCGAAAACCTAAGCGTGTTCCAACACGTATTCCGCATGCTGTTGTTCAGAAGAATAAAGCGAAAAAAGTGAAGGACTCAGAGAAAAAAAAATTGCGCTCTCTTCCTCCTCAAGAGAATGAATAATTCATTTATCTTTTTGCACCAATTTGATAAAATGATTAGCATTTTTTCAAACAATGAGGGCAAATGGCCGATTCTTCAAATCCACTCCCTTGGTATAAAGAGGGTCTGAAATTTAAATGCACAGGTTGCGGGCAATGCTGCACGGGTGCACCCGGCTATGTTTGGGTGACTATCCAAGAGATGGAAGAAATGGCTCAAGTGCTAAATATTTCCTTGGCGCAATTTAAAAGGACCTATATTAGACAGCGAGATAATCGATATGCGCTCATCGAGAAAAAAAACGAAAATAATGCCTGTATCTTTTTGAAAAACAACCGCTGCCAAGTTTATACAGCTAGACCTTCACAGTGCCGCACCTACCCTTGGTGGAAGGAAAATCTGAATACAAAGGAAAGCTGGGCTCTTGCCGCTGAGCAATGCGAAGGGATCAGCGATGACGCTCCCCGCATTCCTTTTGATGAAATTCAAAAAAATTTATCAGAATAAAATGTCAATGCCTACATGTGCAGATTGTGAGGTGTGATGGTTTTCTTTTCTATGCTCAAAAAAACGTCTATCCAAGAAATGCGATTGTCTTTAGGCACAAATATTCGATTCACATACTCCGTTGATAAACAGGGTTTACCTGGGTAAAATTGAAACTTATATCCCTTATTAACTAAAACTAATAAACAGGCACATTGTTCAATTAGATCCTCGATACATTTTTCGATATATAAAGATTTATTCATATAAGATTCACGATGATGCAGATTTTCATAGCTAATCTCCGCATCCTCATGCAATAATTTTTGAAAATTTAGATCTGAAGAATAAAGGTCTTCCAACAACTCTACAATTTTTTTAAAATAAGGATCTTGGCAAATATAAGAATGCCAATAGACGACATTGCAATTTTCAAAGATAGATTCGTATCTTTGAGCCAGCATATGTGCACTTTTTAAACATTCTTCAAAGGCTCTTTCAAAATTATTTGAATATTTTAAGCTCAATGTTTTTACATGCGCTTTCTCTGTTAATAATACAGTAATCTTTCCTTTAACATGTTTTTTTATTGTCGATATAAAGGCATTCATTTTAAAATCCCCTTGAAATCCTTCATGGAAATTCGAATGAATACTAATAGGTAGTATTACAGGAGCACTCGTTTCTAACCATGTAATATCTTTTGTTTTAAATGCAAGCTTTCCTCGAACTGTTTTTTCTTGATCGGTAAAAGTTGCCGTAAAGTTTTGTCGCCAAATATAAGAATTCATATATAACCCACTTTGTTAAAAATAAGCTATTATAGATGCAGGCTCTGCTATTAAAAAGAGCAGTAAATCACACATTAATAGAGTATTAAATGCTTTATTAGTAAAAATTTTGTTGAATAATTAAACTATCTTATTTAAAATAGAAACCATGAATAGTTATAATGAGATGCTTAGAAAGATTACTTCTTCTCCCTATCATAATAAGATGTTGCAGTTTGCAGCCCCTTTAAATGATCATTTGGGAATTAACCATTTTTGGTATTACCGCATTACTTTTTCAGGGCATTATTCTTACATCGGCACAAACAGTGCGTGGAATGAATTCTGTTTTGAAAATCAAATGAATAGTCATTTTCCCTGTCTTCGCCATCCTAAAACACTGAAAAGCGGAATTAGCTTAATGAAGGCCAGTGAAGATCCAAGCTATCAAAATGTTTTAAAAACAGCCTGGGAAAAATTTAACATTAATTTTAACATCAATCTTCAAAAAATCACGCCCGAGGGTATTGAAGCCTTTGGTTTTGCAACACGTTTTAATGATTTAAAAGCTGAAGAACGTTTAATTAATGATCTCCCCGTGCTACGTAATTTCATTAAAATTTTTAAAGAAAAAAACGAAAAGCTTATTAGTATGCTTTCTGAGTATCAGATTCACCTTCCTTCTAAATTTGGGCCTAAATTTTATGAACAGCCCAAAACGATTGCCTTCCCCACACAGCATCAACTTTTTATGCAAAAAATAGGGGGACAACCAGCTTTTTCGTTAACACCAAGAGAAAAAGATATCTTAAAATTTGTCTCCAATGGCTATCCGGCTTCATATATCGCTGAGCAGCTTCAACTAAGTCAAAGGACCGTCGAAAATTATATTGCAACCATAAAATGCAAACTTTCCTGTTCTTCTAAAGTTGAACTTATCCAAGAAGCACAAAAAATTACTTCGATAGAATGTGATTCGATATAGACAAACAAAATGCTTTGTGAAAGTGTATATTTAAGTCCTTGAATATACACTTTGAGTAAACTCTATGATGCCAATTGGTGATGACAATTCTACGCGGAAAACAATTCCTGTTGTCACCTACCTCTTAATTGCTTTAAATATCCTTTTCTTTCTTGCTGAGCTTTCAGGAGGAGAGGAGTTTATCAAACAATGGTCTTTTATTCCTAGCCGTTTCTCTACTTATCCACAAACTGATTTCATAACCCTTATTACTTCCATGTTTATGCATGCGGGTTGGTTGCATCTTGCAGGTAACATGTTATATCTTTGGATTTTTGGGGATAACGTTGAAGACTATCTAGGAAAGGGGAAATATGCTGTTTTTTATTTTTTAAGTGGTTTAGCAGCAACATTTACCCAGTACTTTTTTCAGCCCGATTCAAATATCCCCAACCTAGGAGCTTCTGGAGCTATAGCCGGAGTCTTAGGTGCTTATATCTTGCTTTTCCCAGGACAAAAAGTAGAAGTATTGCTTGGAAAGTCCATCGTAGCGATGCCAGCCATTCTTGTGATTGGATTTTGGATTTTATTACAACTTGTGAGTGGGGCCGGAACGCTCCACTCGGCTAAGGATGAAAGTGGAGTGGCTTACATGGCACACATTGGTGGATTCGCGGCTGGGTTAGCTTTAGCATTTGCCTTTATTCATCTTGGAAAAAACAAATCTAGGTAGAATGACATCCAGCAAAAACATATTCTTTGACAGGCCTGCCTTGGATGAGATGTTCTTGAATAATCCGTTCAAGGACTTCTGGCGTACATGAATGGTACCAGATCCCATCAGGATAAACAACGACTATAGGACCTTTCTTACATACTCTTAAACAATCTGCTTTAGATCGATAGATTCCACCTAATTCGCTTAAATGAAGCTCCTTGAGCCTCGTTTTAAGATATTCCCAGGATTCCAGCCCTTCGGCAGGCTGACAACACTTTGGCTTCTTTGGATCGCAACAGATAAAAATATGTCGCTTGATTTGATTAAGTCCTAATTTTTCTACAATAGCGTCAAGTTCGTGATTTTGTGACATTTTGAATCTCCCTAAGTCATGAAACGATTCTACATGATTTAGATCATGACATCAACTTTAAGACTTGTGGAGACTAAAGCCATTAATGACCCGTCTCCCCATAATTGTCACTAAGGTTTTCTTCTATGCTCTGGTGGTGCCATAAATTCAGGCCCGATAGGATGTGGAATCATCCGCGTGAGAATTTGGTCCACTTCTTTCAAATCATCAGAGTTAAGCTTCCAGCCCCAAATAGAATCAATTGCTTCTAATTGCTCAGGCTTTCGAGCCCCCCATAGTGCCACGCTGATCCCTTTATCTAATACCCATCTAATCGCTAATGCAATCAAAGAACGCTGATATTTCTGCTTGGCAAGCTGTTGCAGTTGATCTACACAAGCAAGATATTTAGCATAATGGGGTTCCTTAAACTTTGGATCCGATTTCCTTAAATCGTCTCCCTGAAATTGAGAATCTTTACGCATTTTACCTGTTAATAAACCACGGCATAACGAGCCGTAGCCCAGGCTAGCTACTTGATGTTTTAAACAATAGGCGAGAACCGTCTCTTCCAACTCCCTTTCAAAAAGATTAAAAGGTAGCTGGTTCACATGTAAAGGAGCACTCTTTTGAAATTCCTTCATCTGCTCGACCGAATAGTTACTGACACCAATGGCGCGTATTTTTCCTGAATCGAGTAACTCTTTTAATGCTTTGGCGGTTTCAGAAAAAGGTGTATCAAGATCCGGCCAATGCACCTGGTAAACATCAATATAATCAACCTGAAGCCTTTTTAGGGAATCTTCGATTTCTTTAAAAATTCTTTTTCGACTTGAATCGCGATAAATCTTTTCACTTTCCCACGCCAATCCGACCTTAGTTGCAAGAATGATTTCTTCTCTTTTCCCATACTGTTTAAGGGCCTTCCCAACAATTTCTTCGGACGCACCAAAACCATATACAGGAGCTGTATCAATAACCGTTATTCCCATATCTAAAGCTTTATGAATAGTAGAAATGGCTAATTTTTCATCAGATCCTCCCCACATCCATCCTCCAATGGCCCATGTCCCCAAAGCAACTCGAGAAGCTTTTTTTTGAACGTTTGGAATAGTAGTAAATTCCACATGTCCTCCTTATTTAAAGAATGCATAAAAGGAGTAACAATAATCAGCGACTTTGTCAAAAAAAATTTCGCCTTGATATTGAAATATCAAAAATGATTGCAAATTAAGACTTTGCGCTTTATATTTTAGCGCATGAACAAAAACAAGCCTTCTTACATTCTGTATTTCCCATATCCTTGTGATAGTTGCATCCACAAGCAAGGCGTCCTTTTATCTCCTTTTAAAATTGTTCTTTCTATTCTGGTGCGCCCCTAAGGCGCAAATAAACTGTTTCTTCCTTACAGCAATTTCACATAAAAAAAAGTTTAATCAGTAAACAGAAAGGATGACAATGTCTTCTCCAATTTCAAACGAAAATCCATCTTATAAAATGTTTGTAGACCAATGCCTAACATCTTCAATAGCCGCGTCAGTCGCAATTGTCCCTCCTTTTTATGGATTCATTGCGAAAAGTGAATATCAATGCGGAAAGCCAAAGCCACGCATACATCCTTTAATAGCGATCAAAGCGGGGTTAAAAGCAGCTCCTATCATTGGGCCAACAGTAGGCATTCAAATGTTTGCACAAGCTTTCTTTGAGCAAATGCTAGCTGCTCATGTTAAGCATGATTCGTTTGTGATGCTAATAAGCACAACATTTGTTGCTGGTATTTCTGCTCCTGCATTGGCCATTTGTAATGGGCTAACCATGCGTAAAACAGCTATAGAATCACTTCGCACGCTTTCAGCAAGACAGACTAGTGCGATTATGACGCGAGAGCTAGGTTTCCTTCTAGGCTTACGCATTAGTGGCCCTGCGGGTGAATATATGAAAAAAAACTGTGGAGATAGTAAACACATCGAATATCTTACAGCGCTCATTAGCGGCATGCTAGGCAGTGTCATGGGGCATCCTGCAGATACAATTTTAACCCGTAAGCAAAATGGATTGAAGATCACTTATCATTCACTGATGAAAGGAGTGATCCCTCGAGCCCTTGCGATAGGTGTATTTTCACTTGGCTTTAAAGCTTTAAAAGATTTACATAAAACCTATCAAACTGAATCGTAAAAATAAAATGCAATAGGTTCGCAGCAAAACTGTAAACCTATTGTAAAAAAAATAAAATAATATGCCCGAATTTTCGCCATTTAAACCGATTGGTTACTTTTTTTCGTCTCAGAATGAAAAATATATGGTTCCTCGCCAAGCGGAGCTCGACTCGTTAAGCGGATATGTTTTGCTTGAACCTGATCATAATTTTGAACAAGCTTTAGAAGACCTCGATGGCTTTGAAAGAGTCTGGTTGATTTATTGGTTTCATCTTAATCAAACCTGGAAACCTAAAGTTAACACCCCGCGAGGGGGTCAAAAAAGAGGGGTATTTGCCACTCGCTCCCCGCATCGCCCAAATCCAATCGGATTGTCATGTGTTGAGCTACTCTCTGTCCAGGGGAGAAAAATGATGATTGCCAAAAGTGACCTAATCAATGGGACGCCTATCCTTGATATCAAACCGTATATCTGCTATGCAGATGCCTTTGCAAATATCCGACAAGGTTGGATTGGAGATTCGAGGTCTCCTGAGAATCGCTTTTTAATCAAGTGGGCTCCCCTTGCAACCGAACAGGCCATGTTCATCACAAAGGAAACCTCTTTTGATTTGAAAAATGCCATTGAACCACGCTTAGCGAATAATCCTTATCCTTTTCCTAACCATCGCATTACAAAAATTACTGACAATCAATTCATTCTTGCTTGCAAAACCTGGCGTATTCATTACACACTATCCGACTATGAAATCCTTATCGACTCCATCCATTCAGGTTACGACAGCGAAACTTTGGCTGGTCATAAAACTTCTAGATGGAATGATGTAGATATCCATCGCCAATTTATGCAGATTTTTTATGAATAGTACCTAAAATTCATTAAGCTTTGGGTAACTTTATTAATGTACCTTGGTTAGCTAATTCTGCTTGTGAAGGGATAAATTCATCACCTTCTTCAAAAATGTATTGCTTTTTGCGCATGGGATATTTTTTTTGTTGGATGACCATCGGACTTTCACCCTTTTTAAATATCCTGAACACAGGTTTTTCCTTTTGAGGACATGCATTAATTTGTGCAACAAAATCTGTATTGACCTGAGCTAATTTATTGACGAGCCTCTCTAATAAATCTGCATCTGCACTTTCGTAGTGTTCATCTTCATTGAATTCAAGATGGATTTCTGTGACTTTACGTCTTTTCTTTTCATATTGATAAAAACCATAGTGCGCGGTTTGCTCATTAAGACCTGGTTTTCTGCTGAATCTAAGCGGCGAATGGTTTCTTCAAGATTTTCTGGGACCACTTTGCAGCCTCTAAAGCTAATAACGATTCGATGGCATCGTATACAGGAAAGCTGCGATGCGCAGCTTACATCCAGGAAAAATAACCGCTTTCATCAAAGGGTACTCATATACTGCTTTTGGAGATTTTTTTGTTATATGATGCCTCTAAAAACAATACTCACCTTAATAAAGGATTGTGCCCAGAACTAGCCATAAAATGCTCATGCATGGGATAGAAAGCCCTGACCTCATCATATCCTCAACCTTAGATAACAAGGCTCTAACAAGCTTAGTAAGATAACACTCTTGGAAGATCCTAATTCATGAAGGAATCTTCCATCCATCTATCAAAGGATCGATGATGAGAAAGTTATAGCAACCACATCGCGAACAGTGCAAAATGGATTAAAAAATTCGAGCAAAACAATGCTTGGGTATGGGTTAGAAAATCTTATGAAATTTCCCGTTGGCATATTAATGGCGCTTATTGTGGACCTCTTCCACATTCTCAAATAGTTTTCAGTTTTGCTACTTCTTTGAAATGTTCCTCTGCACTGCTATATCAATGATCATATTTTCAATCAGAATGATCGAATTTTTGGATTTAACTAAAGTTGTGTCATCAAAAAGAGGTGAAGGATTTTTTATTACTGCTGATAATAAGATTGGAGCAGTTCATCCTGAATCCAAAATACATGATAATCGTCTTTTCTTTTTCTAAATTAATCGAAGAAGAATCAAGACATTAATGAACTCTATTCAAGATGACATCCTCTTCAAAAATCATATTAAAAAAATCAGCTTGCGTCATATCAAATTAAGAACGGCTTAATCTTTTATATAACTAGATAACAATTCAAAAACTAACTAAAATTATAAAATAAAACATTTTAGGTATAGCTAATTTCATGAATTACACCTCACTTAATAAAGTTAATGCATTTTTTGCTGAAGATGTTAATTTTAAAGCTCAAGGAATATCCGAAAAACTGACTAATTTTACCAAATTAGCAAAAGAAATTTTCCAGCACATTCAAGCAAACCACGACAATTCCCCTCAGGCTAAAATTGATTTTCTAGGAAAAATTCATACAAAATTTAAAATGACAAATGCATCTTTAAATTCTACCAAAACAATATGGCAACTATTCGTTTCTCTATTTTCTTCTTCTGAAGAAGAAAAAGAATTTCACAAAGTATGGAAAGACGACATCGCCGCCAAAAAG